>JAHHTB010000003.1 GCA_020024855.1 Fusobacterium sp. | reverse complement strand
CTCTTTATAGATATAGTAAAGTTTTAAATATAATTCTTTTCAAATTTCTAATAATGTATTATAATATTAAAAGAATATAAAGAAAATCGGAGGATAAAAATGGAAAGTTTATTAACAGTATTGTTATTTATATTTGCCATAGCCCTAATTGTATTAGTATTAATACAACCTGATAGGAGTCACGGACTTTCTGGAAGTATGGGAATGGGAAGTGCGAATACAGTTTTTGGATTATCAAAAGATGGTGGACCATTAGCAAAAGCAACAAAAATTGTAGCAACTTTATTTATATTAACAGCACTTTTATTATACTTATACTTATCATAAAAAATTGAAGACGTGTTGTATGGCAGCACGTCTTTTTATTTCTATGTTTTTAGGAGAAAAATTTTATGAATATGGGAACTCTTTTTCAAAATAATTATAATGATATAAAACCTCTTTCTCTAAAATTAAGACCAAAAAATTTAAATGAATTTATAGGACAGAGAGAACTTCTTGGGGAAAATAAAATTTTGACTAATATTATAAAAAGTGGAAATATTAGTAATATGATATTGTTTGGTCCTCCTGGTTGTGGCAAAAGTTCTTTAGGAGAGATTATATCAAATGAACTTAATTGTAATATAGTAACTCTTAATGCTACAGTAGCATCTTTAAATGATTTGAGAGATATAGTTTCAAAAGCAAAGCAGGATATAGAACTTTATGGAAGAAGAACAGTTTTATTTCTTGATGAAATTCATAGATTTAATAAATTACAACAAGATGCACTCCTTTCATATACAGAGTCTGGTGTACTTATTCTTATTGGAGCAACAACAGAAAATCCATATCATAATTTGAATAATGCACTTCTTTCAAGATGTTTAATTTTTGAATTTAAAGCTCTTGATAGAGAAGATATAAAAGAAGTATTAAATAGAGGGGAAAAATATTATAAAAAAGTTTTACCAGAAAATATAAAAGAAACAATTCTTGATATTTCAAATGGTGATAGCAGAATAGCTCTTAACTATCTTGAACTTTATTTTAAGAATTTAGAAAATAGTAATACAAAAGATATAGAGGAAATTTTCTCTCAAAGAAAAGCTTCATTTCATAAAGAAGAAGATAAATATAATATAATTTCAGCTATGATAAAGAGTATAAGAGGAAGTGATCCAGATGCAGCACTTTATTGGATGGGAAGACTTCTTTATGGTGGTGAAGATCCAAGATATATAGCTAGACGTCTTTTAATACAAGCTAGTGAAGATATAGGAATGGCAAATCCAGAAGCTCTTTTAATTGCAAATGCAGCCTATAATGCTTCTGAGAAAATAGGTATGCCAGAAATTAGAATAATTCTTGCTCATGCAGTTGTATATTTAGCTATTTCAAGTAAGAGTAACTCATGTTATAATGGAATAAATGCAGTGCTTTCAGATATAAAAGCTGGAGATTTAGAAATGGTTCCAAAACATATAGCTGATGGAGCAAAAGATTATGTATATCCACATAATTTTCCTGGAAATTTTGTAGAACAAGCATACAGAAAAAAAGTAAAAAAATATTATGAACCAGGAAATAATAAATTTGAAAATCAAATAAGAGAAAAAATAGAAAAATTATGGAAAAATAGAAAATAAAATCCATGTAATAAATTTAGGAGGAAATTCATGAAACTAATAAAGGCAGTGAGAGGAACAAAAGACATTATTGAGGGAACTGCCTCAAAATATTCATACATTCATAGAATAGCAGAAGATTTATTTAAATCTTATGGATATTCTTTTATTAAAACACCTATTTTTGAAGAAACAGATCTTTTTAAAAGAGGAATAGGTGAAGCAACAGATGTTGTAGAAAAAGAAATGTATACTTTTATTGATAAAGGAGATAGAAGTATCACATTAAGACCAGAGGGAACAGCTTCTGTTGTAAGAGCATATCTTGAAAATAAAATTTATGCCAAAGAAGAAGTATCTAAATTCTATTACTTAGGATCTATGTTTAGATATGAAAGACCTCAAGCAGGAAGACAAAGAGAGTTTAATCAAGTTGGAGTTGAAGTTTTAGGAGAATCTTCACCTATTCTTGATGCAGAAGTTATAGCAATGGGATATCACTTCTTAGAGAAATTAGGAATAACTGATTTAGAAGTAAATATAAACTCAGTTGGTGGACAAGAATCACGTAAAAAATATAGACAATCTTTAGTAGATTATCTAACACCAGTAAAAGAAGAATTATGTGAAGATTGTAAAAGAAGACTTGAAACAAATCCGTTAAGAGTTTTAGACTGTAAAATAGATACTTGTAAAAAACATACTGAGAGTGCTCCTAGTATTATAGATTCATTATCTAATGAAGAAAGAGAACACTATGAAACAGTTAAAAGGTATCTTACTTTATTTGGAGTTCCTTTTGTAGAAAATCCAAAATTAGTAAGAGGACTTGATTATTACTCAAGTACAGTTTATGAAATTGTAACTAATAAACTTGGAGCTCAAGGAACAGTTTTAGGTGGAGGAAGATATGATAATCTTTTAAAACAATTAGGAGATAAAGAAATACCTGCTTTTGGTTTTGCTGCTGGTATTGAAAGAATCATGATGCTTTTAAATGAAATCCCAGCTGAAAATCCAGATGTATATATTGCATGGCTTGGAGAAGAAACTCTTGAATGTACAATGAAACTTACAAATGATTTAAGAAAAGCAGGACTTAAAGTTGCTGTTGACTTTGGGGCAAGAGGAATGAAAGGTCATATGAAAAAAGCTGACAAACTTGGTGTAAATTATGTTATCATTATAGGTGAAAATGAAATGTCAAAAGGTACTATTGTATTAAAAGACTTCAATGCAAGAACACAAGAAGAAATTTCAATAGATGAAGTTATAAACAAAATTGCAAAATAATAATCTTTTAAGGAGAGGATTTAAATGATATACAGAACACATAATCTAGGTGAATTAAGGAAAGAAAATATTGGTCAAAAAGTTACTCTTTCTGGTTGGGTTGCAACAAAAAGAGATTTAGGAGGACTTACATTTGTAGACCTTAGAGATAGAGAAGGTATTACTCAAATAGTTTTCCATACTGATGTAGCTGATGTTGCAGTAGTAGAAGCAGCTCAAAAATTAAAAACAGAATCAGTTATAAAAATTGAAGGGGAAGTAAGAGAAAGATTTAGCAAAAATATGAATATTCCAACAGGAGAAATTGAAGTTTTTGCAACAAGTCTTACAATTCTAAATAGTTGTGAAACACTTCCATTCCAAATGACAGATACAGGTCTTAATGAAAATACAAGATTAAAATATAGATACTTAGATATCAGAAGACCTCAAATGATTAACAATTTAAAAATGAGACATAAAATGATTATGGCTATAAGAAACTACATGGATAAAGCTGGATTTTTAGATGTAGATACTCCTATTCTTACAAAATCTACTCCAGAAGGAGCAAGAGATTTCCTAGTTCCAAGTAGAACAAATGAAGGTCAATTCTATGCTTTACCACAATCACCACAACTTTTTAAACAGTTATTAATGATTGCTGGAATAGAAAAATATTTCCAAATAGCAAAATGTTTTAGAGATGAAGACCTAAGAGCAGATAGACAACCTGAGTTTACTCAGCTTGATATTGAAATGTCTTTTGTTGAACTAGAAGATGTTACAAGAATAATAGAAGGACTTGCTAAAACTGTATTTACTGCAGTTACAGGTGAAACAGCTGATTATGAATTTCCAAGAATGGAATACAGAGAAGCTATGGAAAGATATGGTTCTGATAAACCAGATACAAGATTTGGAGTAGAATTAAAAGATTTAACAGATATAGCTGGTAAATGTGGATTTAAAGCATTCACTTCTACAGTTGAAGCTGGTGGACTTGTAAAAGCTGTTGTTGCTCCAGGTGTAGCAGATACATTCTCAAGAAAAATACTTTCAGATTATGAAGAGTATGTAAAGAGATATTTCGGAGCTAAAGGAATGGCTTGGATAAAAGTTACTGCTGAGGGAGTAAACTCTCCAATAGCTAAATTCTTCTCTGAAGAAGAAATGAAAGCTATAATAGAAAGAACAGAAGCTAAAGTAGGAGATGTTATTATAATTGTTGCTGATAAACCGAAAGTTGTTTATGCAAGTTTAGGAGCAGTAAGATTAAGACTTGGAAAAGAACTTAACCTTTATAATAAAGATGAATTTAAATTCTTATGGATAGTTCATTTCCCTATGTTTGAATATGATGAAGAAGAGGGAAGATACAAGGCTGAACACCACCCATTCACTTCTATAATGGCAGAAGATATGGATAGATTCCTTGCTGGAGAAATGGATATAAGAACTAATACTTATGACCTAGTATTAAATGGAAGTGAAATTGGAGGAGGAAGTATCAGAATTCACAATCCTCAAGTTCAAGAAAAAGTATTTGAAAAATTAGGACTTTCACAAGAACAAGCTCGTGAGAAATTTGGTTTCTTTGTAGATGCATTTAAATATGGAGCACCACCTCATGGAGGACTTGCATTTGGAATTGATAGATGGCTTATGGTAATGCTTAAAGAAAATTCAATAAGAGATGTAATTCCATTCCCTAAAACAAACAAAGGTCAATGTCTAATGACAGAAGCTCCTGGATTTGTAGAAAAAGAACAATTAGAAGAGTTATATCTTGAAAGCACTTATGAAGAGAAAAAAGATAACTAAGATACATTTTATAAAAGAGATATTGAAATATTGTAAAAAATATGATATAATCCTTTAAAAGAATAGAAGTTCTGGTCTATACGTCAGTTTCCTGAGGCTTTGGGCCTATGGTCGCTCAGGGGGTTGGCTCTGTCTTAACTAGCTTAGATATGTCACGAGCATTCAAATGTTACGGACCCTATATGGTTAATTTAACTGACTACCACTTATTATAATGGCGACCAAAGCTGAGGGAAAAACGGTAGACTGGAGTTTATTCTTATAAGGACTAATGAAAAGAGGTCCTTTTTTTATTTATAAAAAATCTATTGATTGGAGAAAAATATATGTTAAGAATTGAAAAATATATAGAAGAAATCTTTATGACTGCAATAGATAAACTATATGCAGATAAAGAATTAAAACCAATAGAAATAACAATTGCAACAAATGAAAAATTTGGTGATTTTCAAACTAACTTTGCTATGATGAACTCAAAAATAATAGGAGGAAATCCTAGAAAGATAGCAGAAGAAATTGTAAATGAAATTGGTACTGAAAACCCTTTAATTGAAAAATTAGAGATAGCAGGTCCTGGATTTATAAATATATTTATGAGAGATGAATATCTAGCTGAATATGTTTCTAAAATGACTACTGAAAAATTTGAATATACAGAATTAAATACAAAAGGAGATGTAATAATAGATTATTCTTCTCCAAATATAGCTAAGAGAATGCACATAGGACATCTTCGTTCAACTATAATAGGAGATGCTGTAAAAAGACTTTATAATTTCTTAGGATACCACACAGTTGCTGATAACCATATAGGTGACTGGGGAACTCAATTTGGAAAACTTATTATAGGATATAGAAAGTGGCTTAATAAAGAAGCATATGAAAAAAATCCTATTGAAGAACTAGAAAGAGTTTATGTAGAATTTTCTAAAGAGAGTGAAACTGATCCAACTCTTGATGATTTAGCAAGAGAAGAACTTAAAAAACTTCAAGACGGAGATAAAGAAAACTATGCTCTTTGGCAAGAATTTATAAAAGTTTCTTTAGATGAGTATAACAAACTTTATAATAGAATGGGAATAACTTTTGATACATATTATGGAGAATCTTTCTATCATGATATGATGCCAAAAGTTCTTGATGAACTTGTAGAAAAAGGACTTGCAGTAGAAGATCAAGGAGCAAAAGTTGTATTCTTTGATGAAAAAGAAAACTTACACCCATGTATAGTTCAGAAAAAAGATGGAGCATTTTTATACTCAACTTCAGATATTGCAACTGTAAAATTTAGAAAAGAAAACTACGATATAAATAGAATAATTTATCTTACAGATGAAAGACAACAAGACCACTTTAAACAATTCTTTAGAATAACTGAAATGCTTGGTTGGGACATAGAAAAAGTTCATATCTGGTTTGGAATTATGAGATTTGCAGAGGGAGTATTCTCAACAAGAAAAGGAAATGTAATAAGACTTGAGCAACTTCTTGATGAAGGTAAGAAAAGAGCTTTAGAAGTTATTGAAGAGAAAAATCCATCTCTTTCAGATGAAGAAAAAAATAATATTGCAGAAGTAGTTGGAGTAGGAGCAATAAAATATGCTGACCTTTCTCAGAATAGACAAAGTCCAATTATATTTGAGTGGGATAAGGTATTAAGTTTTGAAGGAAATACAGCTCCATACTTACAATACTCTTATGCAAGAATTCAGTCAATAAAGAGAAAAGCAGAAGAAATGGGAAAAGTTGTTACTTCTGATACTAAGATTGTAGTAAAAGATAAGATAGAAAGAAATCTAATTACTTTCTTAACTTTATTCCCTACAATGGTTCTAAGAGCAGGAGAAACTTATAAACCAAATCTATTAACAGATTATCTATTTGATTTAGCTAAGAAATTTAATACATTCTATAATGCTTGTCCAATACTAAATCAAGAAGATGAAGTTTTATATTCAAGACTTCTTATTGCTGATAGAGTGGCAGAAATTTTAAAACAAGGTTTAGATCTTTTAGGAATAAATACAGTAGAGAGAATGTAAAATAATAAAAATAAAAGTTTAAATATTTTGTTTGAGCTTTTATTTTGTAATAAAAAAGAGCTATTGAATTTTTTTAATAGTCCAATAATTAAAAATGCTGAAAAGAAGTTTTTTCTTTTTGGCATTTTTTCTTTTAGATAAAAAAAGGTATAAAGTACTAAAAATTTTTTCAAATTTTAATACAATATACCTAAATTTACAACAATCACTTTAAATTTTAATAAAAATATTACTCTTCAGTAGAAGATACTCCATATTTTTCAATTAATTCTTTAGTTTCTCTCTTTTCTTCATCTAACTCAAGACCTTTAATAGAAATTTTGATTCTTTCTTTATCTTGATCTATTTCAACTATTTTACCTCTTACAACATCTCCAACTTGGAATTTATCTTTTAAGTTTTTGATGAAGTCTTTAGAAGCTAATTGAGTAGGAATAAATCCATCAATTCCTTCTTCAAGTTTTACAAACATTCCAAATTCTAAGATGCTCTTAATAGGTTTTTCAACAATAGTTCCTACTTTATATTCTTCCATAGCTTTTTCCCATGGACTTTTTTCAAGAGCTTTTATACTTCCTTTTATTTTCTTTTCCTCAAGATCAAGTTCAATTATTTCAAATTCAACTGTATCATTTTTTTCAAATTTTTTGTTTCCAACCCATGTAAAGTCAGATTGGTGTATAAACACATCGATTCCTTCTTCAATTTCAACAAAAACTCCATAAGGTTTTATTTCAGCAACTTTACCAGTTAATTTAGTTCCAACTTTATAATTTTCTTCAGCTTTTGTCCAAGGATCAACAGATAATTGTTTCATTCCAAGTTTTAATTTTCTACTTTCAGGTTTGAATTCAAGAACTTTAACTTTTACAATATCTCCAACCTTAGCAAACTCATTTACATTAATTTTTTTTCTGTTCCATGTGAAGTCAGAAATGTGGATAAGTCCTTCAACTCCATTCATTACTTCAACAAGTACACCATATTGTAAAATTTTAGTAATTTTACCATCTATAACAGAATCAACAGTAATAGTTTCAGCAGCTATATCCCAAGGATTTCTTACAAGAGATTTTAAAGAAAGTTTAACATTTTTCTTTTCAGGCTCAAGCCCAATAACTTTAACTTGAAGTTTATCTCCAATATTGAATCCCTCAATTTTTTCAGCTTTTTTCCAAGAAATTTCAGAAATATGAATAAATCCTCTAAGCTTTCCAATTTCCACAACTATACCAAATGGAAGAATTTCAGTAACAGTACCTTCTATAACATCTCCTTCTTTTAATTCAGAGAATTCTTTATCAGCTTCCATCATAGTGATATCTTTTCTTGATACAGTAACTTTTTTATTTTTTTTATCTTCTTTTATTTCTTTGACTAAAACAGATACAATTTTTCCAATTATATTTTCTCCTTTTTTAGTTTCAGAAAGTGATTTTGGAAGAAAAACTTGATGAGAGAATACATCAACAATATATCCTCCTTTAACTTCTCTAATAACTTTTCCTGTGATAGTTTCTTTTTTATCAAAAGCTTCTTTTAATTTTTCCCAACCTTGCTCCATTTCGATTTTTCTTCTTGAACCTATAATGAATTCACCCTCAGGTGTTTCTCCTACAAGCATAACCTCTATTTCATCACCAACATTGTAGTTAGCAACCTCTTCAGCTCTTACTCTAACTGAAGTTATTTGTCCAGGAACATCAAGGTATACAAAATTTCTTTCCTTGTTTGCTATTGTTCCAACTACTTTACTTCCCGTATTTCCATCTTCAGGAAGATAGTCATTAAGTAGTGCTTCAAATTCGTTATAATCCATGTTTGTCATCAAAAGTCCCCCTTATTTCTTTTTCTATCTCTAAAATTATTTCTTCCGGTGTTGATGCTCCAGCAGTTATTCCTATCTTATTTATATTTTCAAACCAAGAATTATTCAATTCTGTTTTATCTTGAATAAGATAGCTTTTTTCATTAATACTTTTTGAAATTTCATATAGTTTTTTAGAATTTGAACTTTTATTATCTCCTACAATTAAAACTATATCTACTTCATCAGCAAGTTTTTCAACTGCTTTTTGTCTTTCATATGTAGCTCCACATATTTTACTAAATATTTCTATATTTTGATAGTTTTCTTCTATATATTCTTTTATTTTAAAAAATAATTCTTTATTTAAAGTTGTCTGAGTTAAAAGACAATAATTTTTTTCTTTCTCAATAGAAAGTTCAGTAAATTCTTTAAAAGAATTTACAATTACTACATCATTTCCAAAAGAAACTATACCTCTTACTTCAGGGTGATTTTTATCTCCAATAAAAATTATTTTTTTTCCTTTTATTTCAGCTTCAATAAGTGCTTTTCTTATTCTTTCAACAAAGACACATGTAGCATCATAAACTTTTACTTTTTCTCTCTCTAGTATATCATAAATTTCTTTAGTTGTCCCGTGTGCTCTTATAATTACTGTATCTTTTTTATTAAGTTTTATATTTTCACTTTTTAAATCTTCTTCAGAAAGAGTTATAAATCCTTTTTTTTCCATACTTGAGGTAACATTTTTATTGTGAACAAGCATTCCAAGAATATATAAATTTCCATTAAAAATTTTTTCATCTATGATTTTATTACATAAATTTATAGCTCCAGCCACACCAAAGCAGAACCCCATTTTTTTAGCTCTTTTTATTTCCATTTATTCTTCTCCGAACTTATCTTCTTCTACAAGAATTTTTAATGCTGCAAGCATTTCATCTTCATCAGGTCCATTTGCCTCAAGTTCAAGAGTTCTACCCTGTTCAGCAGCAAGTAACATAAGTCCCATTATACTTTTCCCATTAATTTCTTCTCCTTCAAACTTAACAGTTATATCTGAATCATAAGTAGAAGCTAGTTGAACAAAAAGAGAGGAAGGTCTAGCATGAAGTCCTGCTTTATTTTTAATTTGTACTGTAATTTTTTTCATAATTCATCTCCCTTTTATAAATTTTTTATATATTCTCTTACTATAAATCTTATTTCTTCAGAATCCTTAGAGTTTAAGACAGCTTTTTTAATTTTTTCTAATTTACTGATATTTAATTTTCTTACAATATTTCTAGCACGAGGAATAAAAGCAGTTGACATACTTAAATTTTTTATCCCAAAGCTTAAAAGAATAACTATTCCAATGATTTCTCCTGCCATTTCTCCACAAACTGCTACTTCAATGTTGTTTTTTACACTAGCTTCAGCTACTAAGTTTATGGCTTTTAAAACTGCTGGGTTATAATAATCATATAGATTATTTTCTTTTTGTGAGAATCTATCAGTTGCTAAAATATATTGTGCAAGGTCATTACTTCCTATAGAAAAAAAGTCTATATATTTTCCCATTTTATCTGCCATAAGAACAGCTGAAGGAACTTCAACCATAATTCCTGTTTTTATATTATTATTAAATGATATTCCCTCTTCTGTAAGTTCTTTTTTAACTTCTTCAGTAAGAGCTAGGATACTTTCAATTTCAGAAATATTAGTAACCATAGGGTGCATTATCTTAATATTTCTATCTTTACTTGCCCTTAAAATTGCTCTGATTTGAGTTTTTAAAATTTCTCTTTTATGTAAGGTAAATCTAAGTCCTCTTTCACCAAGAGATGGATTTTGTTCAGATGGTATTTTATAATATGGTAAACTTTTATCAGCACCTATATCAAGAGTACGTATAATTAAAGTTTTTTCTTTTCCTAAATTTTCACTAACTTTTTCATAAATTTTTATTTGTTCAATTTCTTCAGGAAATTTATTTCCTTTCATGTAAATAAATTCAGTTCTTAAAAGCCCAATACCATCAGCATTTATATTATCAAGAATTGTTTTATCAAGTTTTTGTCCTGCATTAACTTCTAAGTTTATTTTAATATTATCAAGAGTTACAGAAGGTAGATTTATGGTTGCTTTTATTTCCTCTTTTTCTTTTTCAAATTCTAACTGAAGAGTTTTATACTTTTTTAACACTTTTAGTGAAGGTCTAGTTATTACAACTGATTTTTCACTATAAGTATCAAGAATAATAAATTCGCCCCATTCTTTTTTTAATAGGTCAGTTCCACCCATAAAAGTAGGAATCTCTAAAGATTTTGCAAGTATAGCTGTATGAGATGTTTCACCAACATACTCCATTATAATTCCTTTTATATCAATTTTTTTATTAAAAATATCTAGAAGTTCAGATGGCAAAATATCATGTGCAATTAAGATTTTTCCATTTAAGGAATCATAAATACTTTCATTATCAGCTAGGGCTTCTAGAAGTCTTTCACCTATATCTTGAATATCTAGTGCTCTTTGTCTGTAAAGAGGATTTTTCATTTTTTTAAAAGCTTCTGAATATTTATTGACTGTTCTTTTTATAATTTCTTCAACATTGAGTTTGTTTTTTCTTAAAGAAATTTGAATTTCCTCTTTAAACATAGGATCATCAAGCATCATAAAATGAACTGATAAAATTTGTAAATCTTTTTCAGCAACTTTTCCTTTTAAGTCATGAATTAAATGGGAAAGTTTTTCTTTTGCTCTTTTAATAGAATGTTCATATCTTTCAATCTCTTTATCAATTTCTTCTTCTGAAACAGAAAAAGACTCTATTTCAAGATTCTTTTGACCTTTTAAATAGGGTTCAGCAATAACAATACCTTCATATATACTTTTTCCGTATATCTTCTCCATTTTTAATCAAATCCTTTTTTATCTTAGGCTCTTTAAATTATATATTATTTGATTATTTTTTTCAATTTTTAGTTGAAAGAATTTAAAATATTTTTACTTATTTTATTTTTAAATTTTATTGTAATAACTAAGCTTTTATGGTAAAATTCTTCATAAATAATCATATAGTATAAATTTACATTATGATTATTTATAATAATCTTGATTAACAATTTTAATTTTTTATATATCAGGAGGTTTTTTTAATGAATAACATGCTGGAAATTTTTGGAAAATTTCATTTCTCTGAATTAGAACTAAAAAGTAGAGTGCCAAACTCTATTTTTAAAGAATTTAAAGCAGTTCAAAGAGGAGAAAAAGAGTTATCTATTTCTGTGGCTGAAGTAATAGCAAATGCTGCTAAGAACTGGGCAACAGAAAATGGAGCTACACACTTTACTCACTGGTTTCAGCCACTTACAGATTTAACAGCTGAAAAACATGAATCTTTTATATCTATTTCTTCAGATGGAAATATTCTTTCTCAGTTTTCAGGAAAAGAATTAATAAAAGGAGAATCAGATACTTCTTCTTTTCCTAATGGTGGACTTCGTTCAACATTTGAAGCAAGAGGATATACAGCATGGGATTTATCATCTCCAATGTTTTTAAGAGGACCTGAAAAAGCAAAATCTTTATATATTCCAACAGCTTTTATTGGATATAATGGGGAAGCACTTGATAAAAAAGTTCCTTTATTAAGATCAATCAATGCAGTAACAGAGCAAGCTCTTAGAGTAAAAAAAGCTTTAGGAGATACACAAACCTCAAAAATTGAAGTTACATTAGGAGTGGAACAAGAATATTTCCTAATAGAAAAAGAATTTTGGGAAAAAAGACAGGACTTAATGCTTTGTGGAAGAACTCTTTTTGGATCTTTACCTCCAAAAGGTCAGGAAATGAATGATCATTACTATGGAACTCTAAAAGAAAAAGTTGAAAGATTTATGGCTGAACTTGATTCAGAATTATGGCAATTGGGAGTTATGGCAAAAACAAAACATAACGAAGTTGCTCCAAACCAATTTGAACTTGCTATAATGTTTGCAACAGCAAATGTGGCAGTAGATCAAAACCAACTTTCAATGGATGTAATTAAAAAAGTAGCAGATAGACATGGACTTGCAGCTCTTTTACATGAAAAGCCTTTCTCAAAAGTAAATGGATCAGGAAAACACTGCAACTGGTCTTTAGCAACAAATCTAGGGGAAAATCTTTTTGATCCAGGGGATATGTCTAAAGATAATTTACAATTTTTAGTATTTCTTACAGCAGTTATAGAAGCAGTAGATAAATATTCTCATGTTTTAAGAGTTTCTACTGCGACACCAGGAAATGATCACAGACTAGGTGGACATGAAGCTCCTCCAGCAATAATTTCTATTTTCTTAGGAGAGCAACTACAAGATATTTTAGAAAATATTGGAAAAATTAATACAGCTACACATGAACAAACTATGATAGAACTAGGAGCATATAATTTCCCTAAAATACCAAAAGATGTTTCTGATAGAAATAGAACTTCTCCTTTTGCATTTACAGGAAATAAATTTGAATATAGAATGCCAGGTTCAAGTGCATCTCCATCAACACCAACATTTATAATAAATACAATTGTTGCAGATGTTCTTAGAGATTATGCAGATATTCTTGAAGCAGTAGAAGATAAAGTAAAAATGAAACAAGAAATAATAAAACTTGTAAAAGAAAGATACAATAAACATAAAAAAATACTTTTCAATGGAAATGGATATGATGGAGCTTGGGTTGAAACTGCTAAAGAAAGAGGATTAAGAAATCTTAGAAATACAGTTGAAGCACTTCCAACTTACATAGAAGAAGAAACAATAAATCTATTTGAAAGAAATAAAGTTTTAAGCAGAGCAGAACTTAACTCAATCTTTATAGTTTATACAGAAAGGTATAATAAACAATTAAATATTGAAACATCAACAGCTATAAGAATGGCAAGAAATGAAATATATCCAGCTATTATGAGATATATGAATAATATAGCCACTTCAATTAATAGCATAAGGGAAGCAATTGGTGTTGAAAATGAAGAGATGATAGAGGGAGATAAAAAACATCTTAATAAAGTTCTTAATGCAAAAATTCATTTAAGAACATCTCTTGCAGAACTTGAAAATGATTATGCAAAAGCTGTTAGTATAACTGATGAATATGAGAGAGCAAAATTCTATCACTTCAATGTAGTACCTAGACTTGCACATTTAAAAGAATGGGCTGATGTTCTTGAACTTCTTTGCGAAAAAACAATTTGGCCATTCCCAGTATATGAAGATCTACTATTTAAATTATAAAATTTTAATAAAAAAATAAAAAAAATTAAACTTTTATTAGAGGGACAACGTCTGAATGGTATAATATCTGTAAAGATATTTATCTCATAAACTTTCCCTTAATGTTTTATAGAAAAAGAGGAGTAGATCTACTCCTCTTTTTCTATATACAAAATTAGATAAATAGGCTAAAAAAGATAAAAATACAAATAACTTTATACATTTTGTTAAAAAAGTTTTTTAGAAATTTTAAATTATAGTAAAATAAATTTATCAAAGATAGTATAATTGGAATATAAAATCTAATAACAAAAGGAGTGGATATTATGGCAGTATTAGTAACAGGTGGAGCAGGTTATATAGGAAGTCACACTGTAGTGCAATTATTAGAAAATAATAGAGAAGTAGTAATAGTAGATGATTTAAGTAATAGTAGTCCTAAAGTTATAGATAGAATAGAGGCTATAACAGGAAAAAGACCTACATTTTATGAAGTAAATATATTAGATGAAAAAAAAATGGATAAAATTTTTAGTGAAAATAAAATAGATTCTGTAATTCACTTTGCAGGGTTTAAAGCAGTTGGTGAGTCAGTAGAAAAACCTCTAGCATATTACACAAATAACTTAACAACAACATTAATAGTTTTAAATTTAATGAAAAAATATGGAGTACGTAATTTCGTATTCAGTTCATCAGCAACTGTATATGGAGATCCTCATACTTGTCCAATATTAGAAACATTCCCTCTAAGTGTTACAAATCCTTATGGAAGAACTAAACTTATGATAGAAGAAATTCTTGTGGATATGTGTAAAGTTGATAAAGAAATAAATGTTGCAATTTTAAGATATTTTAATCCTGTTGGAGCACATGAAAGTGGAACAATTGGAGAAGAACCAAATGGAATTCCTAACAACTTAATGCCTTATATAACAAAAGTTGCCATTGGAAAATTAGAAAAATTAAGTGTATTTGGAAATGATTATAATACTCATGATGGAACAGGAGTAAGAGATTATATCCATGTAGTAGATTTAGCAAATGGACACTTAAAAGCTCTTGATAAATTAGAAACAAATCCTGGATTAGTTATTTATAATCTTGGAACAGGAAAAGGATACAGTGTTCTTGATATGGTAAAAGCATTTGGTAAAGCTTGTGGAAAAGAGATTCCATATGTAATAGCACCAAGAAGAGCAGGAGATGTGGCTATGTGTTATGCTGACCCAACAAAAGCAAAAGAAGAATTAGGTTGGGAAGCTAAATATGATTTAGACAGAATGTGTGCTGACTCATGGAGATGGCAAAGTCAAAATCCTAATGGATATGAAGGAAAATAATAAATTTTAAATAAAAAAATAAAAAAACTGCACCCAAAATTTAGATTTAAGATTTTGGGTGCAATTTTTTTATGAAACAAGAAAAATAAATATTGGAGCAACAATAAAAGTTATTATTCCAGAAATAACAATAGAAAGAGCACTCATAGCTCCCTCTGTTTCTCCCATTTCTAAAGCTTTTGCTGTACCAACAGCATGACTTGAAATTCCAATTCCAATTCCTCTTGCCACAGAATTTTTAATTTTAAAAAATTTACAAACCATAGGAGCTAAAATATTACCACTAATTCCTGTAACAACAATAGAAAAAATTGTAATTGCAGGAATTCCACCAAGCACCTTGCTTAATTCAATACCTAATGGTGTAGTAATAGATTTAGGCATGAAAGATAAAAGTAGAATATCTTCTACCCCCAATATTTTTCCTAAAAATATAGTTGATAAAATTGCAGTTACAGCACCAACAAGAGAACCTATAATAATAGGAATAAAATTTTTCTTTAGCTTATCTAATTGTTTATAAAGAGGTAAGGCTAATGAAATAGTTGCAGGGGCTAAAAGAAATGTTAGATAATCTCCACCTTTTCTAAAATAATCTAACGGAATTTTAAATAATGAAATGATAAACATAACTAAAACAATTCCAATAAGAAGGGGATTAAAAAAAGGAAGTTTTGTTTTTTTAAAAATAAAAAGTCCTATATGAAAAGAAGCGATAGTAAGAATTAACCCAAAAAGAGGGGTATTAAGTATTGACATATTCATTTTATTTTTTCTCCATTCTTTTTATACAAAATTCAACAGTTTTTCCAGTTATTACCATAGTTATTACTGTTGTAACTATCAGTAAAATTATAATTTTAAAAAATCCTTTTTCAAGTAGTGTCATATATTCTAAAAGTTCTACTGCTGGCGGGAGAAAGAAAATAATCATATTAAGAACAAGAAAGTTACAAACCTTTTCTATACTCTCAACCTTAAGAACTTTTGTCCACAGTAAAATAAAAAGAATTACCATTCCAAGTATTGTGCCTGGAAGAGGAAGATGAAAAATATTTTGGATAAAGATTCCCAAAAAATTTATGACTAATAAAATTAAAAATTGTTTAAACATAAATGTTCCTTTCTGAAAATGTAATATTTTATTATTATATTCTTGTTTCATACACACTGTCAATATTTTTACGATAAAAATTATCAAAGTGTTTGAAATGTGTTATAATGAACTGTTATAAAATTTATATAACTTAGGAGGAGTTTATGAAGCATATAAAAATGGGGAAATATTTGTTAAAAGAATATTTATTACTGATTTTTCTTATGGAAATATGCAGAGGACTATTTATAACTTTTAATAAAGAGGGATTACTAGGAATACCAAAATTAATTGTAGCAAAAAGTTTTTTATATGGTTGGATTTTTGATAATTCAATTACTTGTTATTACTTAGCAATGTTATTAATTTTATTATTAGTATATAGTTTTTTGAGAGTTATATGGTTAGGAAAAATTGGAAAAATTTTAATAAATATTTATAAAATACTGGTATCATCTTTAATATTTATAACTTTGCTTGGAGATATTCAGTATTATAGAGCTTTCAATTTTCATGTTAATGCTACTATTTTTGATTATATTGATCATATGGACGAAATAGGGAATACAGTTTTATATGGAGATTATAATTTAGTGCTAATGATAATTCTTTTTATTTTATTAGAAGGAACATATCTTTTTTTATCAACAAGATTATTTGAAAAAAATATTTATGTAGATAGAGAAAATGGAATAACATTTTTCTCAGATATTTTGATAATATTATTTTCAGCTATAATTTGTGTATTTGGAGCAAGAGGTGGTTTTTCTCAGAGTACACTTAACTGGGGAAGAGCATATTTTAGCAAATATAGTTTTGCTAATCAAACAGTTATAAATGGTGTATTTTCTCTTGGAAAATCTATTGATTTAGTAAGGAAAGACAATAGAAAAGGGAAATCTCAAGTAAGTTCAATATTTACTCAAGAAGAATTGAAGAATAATATGAGAGGATTTGTAGGAACTGATAAAGATAAATTTATTTCAGATAAAAATATACTTTTAAGAGAAACTAAAACAGGAAAAGAGATAAAAAATTATAATGTGGTTATAGTTCTTATGGAAAGTTTTATGGGAGATACAGTTGGAATTCTTGGAGGAGAACCAGATTTAACTCCAAATTATAATAAACTTGCAGAAGAAGGAGTATTGTTTACAAACTTCTTTTCAAACGGCAATAGATCAAATAGAGGAATTTTATCTGTTTTAACTGGATTTCCTTCACAATATGGAAAGTCAATTTTAAAGAAACCAGTGGGACAAAAGCCATTTGTTTCATTATCACAAATTTTAAAAGCTAGAGGGTACTCAACTCATTTTATGTATGGTGGAGATATAGAGTTTGATAATATGAAAGGATTTTTTGAAACAAATGGTGTGAATAGTTTTGTTTCAAGAGAGAATTTTTCAAAAAAAGAGAGAACTATAAAATGGGGTGTTCCTGATGATAAACTTTTTGATAAAGCTATTGAATATTTAGGAGCATTAAAAGAACCTTTCTTTTTTGAAATATTTACTTTAAGTAATCATGCACCTTTTGATATTGATGAAAACTTCAAAGAATTTACAGAAGAGGATTATCCTGACTATGAAAGATACAATGCTTTTAAATTTGCAGATTATTCGATAGGAAGATTTGTTAATGCAGTAAAAGATAAAGATTGGGCAAAAAATACAATATTTGTTTTTGTAGCAGATCATGGAGAAAATAGAAGAAAACCAATTGAAATTGATTGGAAAAAATTCTCTAATCCACTTGTAATATGGACACCAGGTGGACAACTAAAACATGAAATTATAGATAAGGTTGGTTCACAATTAGATCTTCTTCCAACAATAATGGGAATTTTAGGTGGAGATTATACTCAATCATCTTGGGGGAAAGATTTATTAGCAAAAGAAAATCAAGGTAGCTTTGCTTATGTTGTAGAAAATAACTTTATAGGTATAATTGATAAAGATAATATCTATATTGATGGAATAACTATTGATGGAGTTTTAAGGAAGAAAAGTGATGACAGTATCATTGAAGATGAAGAGCTTATTAAAGAATATAAAAAAGTAGCAAGAAGTTATTTAGAACTTTCTATTCAACAAGAAAAGTATGGAACTTTTGGAAAATAATAAAATGAAAAAATCCTGTTTTAATATGAACAGGATTTTTTTAAATTGTTAAATTAATTTCTGTATTTATATGGAAAAAATGAACTTTATCTATATCAAAATTAAAGATTTTACTCTCATTTAAAGAAAGGGAATTAAAACTATCTCCTTGAACTCTTGAAACAAGTTTTGTATTATTTATTGAAAAATGAATATAATTTTCATTTCCTGTGTATTCAATAATATTAATTTTTCCATTGAATGAATTTTTGGAAATATTATTAACAGGGAGAATATTTTCAGGTCTTATTCCAAGTATAATTTTTTTATTTATATAATTTTGTAATTTTTTTTCTAATTTTTCATTAAGAATTAAAATATTATTTTCAAATTCAAAAATAAAATCTTTTTCATTTTTTTTGATAGTCCCTGTTATAAAATTCATAGAAGGTGTTCCAATAAATTCAGCAACAAATTTATTATTTGGTTTGTGATAAATATTTAATGGGGTATCAACTTGCATAATTTTACCATTATTTAATACACAAATTCTATCTCCCATTGTCATAGCTTCCACTTGGTCGTGTGTAACATAAATCATTGTAGAACTTTGATTTTCACTTTTTAATTCTTTATGCAGTTCTAAAATTTTTACTCTCATAGAAACCTTAAGTTTTGTATCAAGATTTGATAAAGGTTCATCAAATAAAAAAACATGAGGTTTTCTTATAATAGCCCTACCTAAAGCAACTCTTTGTTTTTGTCCACCAGAAATTTCATCAGGTTTCCTATCAAGAAGTTCTATGATTTCTAATTTTTTAGCCACTGCCCTTACTTTTTTATCAATTTCATTTTTTGGAATTTTTAAAATTTTAAGAGCATAGGCAATATTTTCATAAATAGTCATATGAGGAAAAAGAGCATAATTTTGAAAAACCATTGCAATATTTCTATCTTTTGGAGGTAGACTATTAACAAGCTTATCTCCTATAAAAATTTTTCCATTTGTTATATTTTCAAGCCCAGCTATCATTCTTAAAATTGTAGATTTTGAAGAACCAGATGGTCCAACAATAACCATAAATTCCCCATCTTTTATATTAAGATTTATTTTATGAATAGCTTTAAAACCATTGGGATAAATTTTTTCAATATCTTTTAAAATAATATTTGCCATTATCTTTCCTTTTTGTGAAAATAAAAAAGAAGCTGCTACATTTTAAATCTGTAACAGTCTCTTTTTATATCAATTTATTAGTTTTGTTTTTTTAATGTAGGGAATAAGATAACATCTTTTATAGTAGAGCTTCCAGTTAGAAGCATTACAAGTCTATCTATTCCAATTCCAAGTCCACCTGTAGGAGGAAGTGCACATTCAAGAGCTTCAACGAAATCGTCATCAATTTCAGGAGTAGCTTCATCATTTCCTAATAGAGCTTCTTCAATTTGAGCTTCAAATCTTCCTCTTTGATCAGCTGGGTCATTTAACTCAGAGAATGCATTTGCATATTCTCTTACATCAATGAATAATTCAAATCTTTCAGTAAATCTTGGATCATTTGCAAATCTCTTAGAAAGAGGAGAGATTTCTACAGGGTGTCCATATACAAATGTTGGTTGGATTAAATGCTCTTCACATTTTTCTTCAAAGAACTGGTTTATGATGTGTCCAATTCCAGTCATATGAGGAAGAACTTCAACATGATGTTCTTTAGCTATTGCTTTAGCTTCTTCAAATGTCATTTCTTTCCAGAAATCAACACCAGTATATTCTTTTATCAAATCAACCATATGTGCTCTTTTGAAAGTTCCAAGGTCAATAGTTTTTCCATTGTATTCAACAGTTAAAGTTCCAAGAACAGTTTGAGCTACGTGTTGAATAATTTTTTCTGTAATATCCATCATAGTTTCATAGTCAGCATAAGCCATATATAGTTCTATTGATGTAAATTCAGGATTGTGTCTTGTAGAAATTCCTTCATTTCTGAAACATCTGTTGATTTCATAAACTCTGTCAAATCCTCCAACGATAAGTTTCTTTAAGTATAACTCAGGAGCTATTCTTAAATATAAATCCATATCAAGAGCGTTATGGTGAGTGATGAAAGGTTTTGCAGCAGCTCCTCCAACTATTGGGTGAAGCATTGGAGTTTCAACCTCAAGGAAGTGTTTAGCATTTAAGAAATTTCTAATTTCGTTTATAATTCTAGTTCTTTTTATAAATGTATCTTTAACTTCTCTATTCATTATAAGATCTACATATCTTTTTCTATATCTTGTTTCAACGTCTGTTAATCCGTGGAATTTTTCAGGTAGAGCTCTTACATTTTTAGAAAGCAGAGTGAAAGAGTTTACTCTTAAAGTTTTTTCTCCAGTTTTTGTGATGAAAAGAGTTCCAGAAACTCCAATAATATCTCCTGTTCCACATTTTTTTACAAGAGACCAAACTTCTTCTCCAAGATTATCTTTTCTTAGATATAATTGGATAGCTCCAGTCATATCTTCAAGTCTAACGAATCCAGCTTTACCTTGAATTCTGAAAGCCATAAGTCTTCCAGCAGTTTGGAATTCAGTTGTATCTTCTTCATTAACTTCATGTGCAAGAAGATCAGCGATCATATGTTTTTTATCATATTTCTTTCCAAAAGGATCAAATCCCATTTCTTTTATTTCTTTGATTTTGTCCCATTGCTCAGCAATTAGACGGTCTTCAGCGACCATATCAGCATATTTTTTCATAATTTCTCCTTCCAAGTTTTATATTATTAAATAATTATTTTAATTTTAATAGATAAATACTACTTTTTCTTCCCCAGACAGTTCCAGGAAAATTATCTCTATTTTGTTCAAATGTTTTTATAGCTAAATCTTTTTCTCCGTTTTTATAATAAAGTTCTCCAAGCTTATACATAGCATTTGGATAAAATTCATTTGTATTTTTTAAAAGTAAAAAGTTTTCTTTAGCTTTTTCATAATTTCCAGACATCATGTACGAATCTCCAAGATAAAAAGGAATATTTTCTTTTTCAATGAAGTTCCCTTCAGCAAGCATACTTTTTTCTAAAAGTAAGATAGCTTCAGCATAACTTCCATCTCTGTAATATGAAATTCCATTTTGATAATTATTAAGAAAATCAGAATATTCTAAAGTTTCAGTTGAATTTTCTTGTGAACTTTCTTCAGGGGCTTTATTATTTCCCATGATAAGAGAATTATTTAAAGCATTAGGAAGATTTCCTTCTTTAGTATTTGAATAATGAGTTCCTTTTATAACATTTCCAGATTTAAAGTATAGAACTCCAATTATATCAGCAAGATCTTTTGTTGGATGTGTTGCATAAATATTTTCAAGGAAAAGAAGTTCATTACTTGTAGGGTTACTTCTTTTTATAATATTTCTCATTACATAATCATTAAGTTCAGGAGAATTATTATAAGAATCTAAATATTTATCAGAAAGATTATAATTATTTTCAAGAACTTTTTCTTTTCCTGCAATAAGTTTCATTTTATCTTGTGAAGAAAGATTGTAATTTTCTTCTAGAAAAGAACTTTCAGTTTTTACAATATTTTCATTTTTTTCCAAAACAGCTAAATTGAAAAGTAAGAAAGATATATCCTTATTTTCAGAACTATCTGGGAAAAGAAGTTTAAATAGTGTTGCACTATTTTTTAAGTTTTCAAGATTTTTTTCATTATAATTTTTATAAATTATATTTTTTAAGTCTCCATTAGAAACTTTATAGTTAGATTTATTATTTATAGTAACTGTTCTTCCTGTGCTTCCCTCTCTCATAAGATTGAAAGTATATACACCTTGATAAAGACTTCTAAAATAAAAACGTCCATTTTTTATAAAAGCATCATATGATTGTACATTTGGTGCTAAAATAAGAGCTGGATTATCAGCATCAAGACAAGGAATAGAAAGATATTCTCCTATATAAATATCAAAATAATTTCCTGTTTCATATGATCTTACAGCATTAGATTTTATATTTTGTGATAATAAATCTAAAAGATAAGCTGTTCCTGAATCATTTAAAAAGAAACTTTCCTGTTTAAGTGAATTTTGTTGATAAGCAGGAAGCGTCATTTCTTTATTTACAGAAGTTAAATTTTCACAACCATAAAATAAAGAAATAAGAGCAGCTAAAAGTAAAAATTTTTTCATTATGCCCCCTTTATTTTTCATATATAGAGAGATTTATTTCATTGATTAGGTTGCCATTTTGATACATTACATAAACAGCTTTAATTCCTCTCTCTGAAATATCAAGTTCTTTTGTAAAAAGTTCAAAAGATGTATTAAGATATTCTGAAATATAATCAAAATTAGTATTAATACCCTTTTTTAAAATCATAGAACATTTTATAGAACCTTCTCTTGATATTATAGCAGAATTTTTAAATATTTCTATGGAAGTTTTTCCAAATTCATCAATAAATTTGTATGAAAAAGAATCTCCATTTATTTTTTTTATAGCACTAATTGCTTTTATATCAGGATTACCACCTAATTCATGGGATTCCATTATTAAATTAATTTTCATTAATATTCCTCGTCATAGTCTTCAAATTGATCATCTATATTTACATGATCCTCACGATCATAATATTCATCTTCATCCCAATCACCTATATCAGCTTTATCAAGATACTCTTCTTCCCAGTATTCTAAGATTTCTTCAGCAAGGTCTTCATCTTCTACAAGTTCAACTGTTTCTTCTTCGTCATTTGAAAGAAAAACATATCTATCACCGTCCTCATTCTCAGTAATAAGATATTCCTCGTTGTCATAGTTTAGATTGAATAAAACTTCAAATTCTATTCCAAGATCTTCGTAATAAAAAAATTCTCCTGGTGAATACATAATTTCCTCCTAATTATTATTTATGATATTTAATATTATTTATAATACTAAACCATCTATAAATTTGTTCCATAAGAATTAACCTCATAAGTTGATGAGGGAAAGTCATTTTAGAAAAACTTAAAGATAGGTTAGAAACTTTTCTTATATCATTAGACACTCCATAAGAGCCACCAATGATAAAATTTATGGTACTGAATCCTTTTACAGTAATCTCTTCTATTTTTTGAGACATTTCCTCTGAAGAAAAATTTTTTCCTCCTATATCAAGAAGAATATTAAAACCTTTTTTCTTTTCAAGAGTAGCAAGAATACTTTCAGCTTCTTTTTTTATAGAAAGCTCTCTTTCAAAGTCATTTCCAAATTCTTTTAATTCAATAATTGAGAGTTTCCCAAAAGCTTGCATTCTTTTATTAAATTCAGCAATTCCATCATTTATATATTTTTCTTTTATTTTTCCAATACAAATTACATTTATATTCATAATTTAAAATTCCTTGTCTATTTTCTTTTAAAACTTTTTTCTATATCAAAAGTAGTTAACTTTAAAATAATTGGTCTTCCATGAGGACAAGTATATTCTTTAATAGAATAAAACTTATCAAGAAGAACTTCAATCTCCTCATTTGTTAAAGGGTGGTTTGCTTTAATAGCATTTTTACATGAGGCTGTAATAACTATCTCTTCGATTAGAGAGTTTTTAATTTTAGTATTTTTTAAATCTTCAATAATATCTCTTACAAGAGTTTCAATGCTTGAGTAGAATTTTAAGTTAGGAATAGCTCTTATAAGAATATCATTTTTCCCAAAAAAATCAATCTCAAAACCAAAATTTTTTAAAGATTCTAAATTATTTTCTATAATTTCTTTATCTTTATTTGATATATCTATTTTAATTGGAACTAAAAGATTTTGTATAGAAATTTTTTTATTTTGGTATTCTTCTTTAAACTTTTCATATAAAATTCTTTCATGAACAACATGCTGGTCATAAATTTCAAGGATACCTTTTCTCTCTACAAGAATATAAGAGTTAGCAAATTGTCCTATTACTCTATAATCTTTTTTTATAAGTGTAGAATTACTAACTTTTTCTTTTGAGTTAATAGTTTTATTTGCCATAGAATTTAGTTTATCAGTTTTTTCATGAATTGAAAACTCTTTTTTTAAAAAAGCTTCATCTTTAGTTTCTTTTTTTTCCAAAGAATATGAAATATCATCTAAATTAGAAAAATCATAAGAAGTATTTTCAAAAGAATTTATATCTTGTTTATTTTCTTCGTGATTTTCATTAAAGTTGTCAAAAATATTAAAATCATTTACTTCATAATTTTTTATAGGCTCTGGAATATCAAAAGACATAGGTTCAGACTTTATAATCTCTTCTTTAAATGTTTTTGGTACAAAATCTGTAAAATCACTTACATCTAGAAAATTATTATCATTTTTTTTAGTAATAGGTATAGATGGTGTGACAAAGTCCTCATCACCAGTTAATTTTTCAGTTACAGCATCATAAACATAGTTATAAATATATTTTTCATCTGAAAATTTTACTATTTTTTTAGATGGGTGAACATTAACATCAACTTCTTTTGGATCAATTTCAATAAAAAGGATTGCAAAAGGATATCTTCCTTTCATAAGTTTTGTATAATATCCATCAATTAAAGCCTCTTCAATAATTTTTGATTTAACAGGTCTGTTATTTATAAAAACAAAAATACCATCTTTATTTGAACGATTAAGAGAAGTATTTCCTAAAAAGCCAAGAGGGAAAGAAACAACATTTTGTAAAGTATTTTTTCCAAAGATTTCAAGGATAGTGTTTTTCATTCCACGTCCACTAGTTCTTAACACTTCTTTATCTTCAAAAGAAAGAATGATCGAGATATTCGGATTAGCAAGAGCCTCTTGAGTTACAATATCTTTTATATATCTAAATTCTGTACTTTCTTTTCTTAAAAATTTAAGTCTTGCTGGTGTATTAAAAAATAAATCTTTTATCTCTATTTCAGTCCCTTTTTCTCTTTGAATTTCTTTTAAATTTGTAACTTTACCACCAGAAAGAGAAATAAAAGTACCAATGCTATCTTCAGCAGTTTTTGAAGATATACTCATTCTAGAAACAGCTGAAATAGAAGAAAGAGCTTCACCTCTAAAACCATAAGTAAGAATATTAGAGAGGTCTTCCTTAGTAGAAATTTTACTTGTAGCATGTCTTTCAACAGAAAGGAGGACATCATCTTTAGTCATACCATTTCCATTATCAGAAATTTTTACATATCTATTTTCGTTTTTTATATTAATTTTTATATATGTACTTTTAGCATCAATAGAATTTTCTAAGAGTTCTTTTATCATACTTGCTGGATTTTCTACAACTTCACCGGCAGCAATCATATTTGACACTTTTTCATCTAAAATTTTGATAATTCCCATGCTTACCTCCAAAGTTATATTTAATAAAATAGTATCAGATAAATTATACTTCATTAAAAGAAAAAATACTATAAATAATATTAGAAATTTATTCTCTATTGATATTTAATGATTAATTTGAGATAATTTAATAGTAAAATAAAATCAGGTATAGAAAGATGAGGAAAAATAAAATGAGAAATACCAGATGGATATATAAAGAAAATAAAAAAAATTATAATATAAAAAAATATAGTAAAGATATGCTTTCCATTCTTGAAAATAGAGGTTTAACAAAAGAGAGTGAAATAGAAAAATTTATTGAGTGTAATATTTCTGATTTAAGAAATCCATTTGATTTGAAAGATATGGAAAAGGCTGTTGATTTCATTTTAGAAAAGAAACAAAGAAAAGAAACCATATGCATATATGGAGATTATGATGTAGATGGAATTACATCTACATCACTTTTATATTTAGGATTTAAAGAAATAGGAATAGATGTTGAGTATTATATTCCTTTGAGAGATGAGGGATATGGACTTAATAAACATGCTATAAAAGAGATAAAAGAAACAGGAGCAAGTCTTATTATAACTGTTGATTGTGGAATTTCATCTTTAGAAGAAGTTGAGTATGCAAATGAACTTAGAATGGATATGATAATTACAGACCACCATGAAATTAATAATGAACTTCCTAATGCTTATTGTGTAATAAATTGTAAAAGAGAAGATAATAAATATGATTTTAAAAGTCTTGCAGGAGTAGGGACAGCTTTTATGCTTTTACTTGCTCTTTATAGAAAACTTCATATAGAAGATTCAGTTTATAAATATTTAGATATAGTGGCTATTGGAACAGTTGCAGATATAGTTCCACTGGTAGAAGATAATAGAATAATTGTAAAAAGAGGATTAGAGCAATTAAGCAGAACAAAATGGAATGGGATAAAATTTCTTCTTAGAAAATTATTCCCAGATTTTAGTGAAAGAGAATATGATACCTATGATGTTGGTTTTATAATAGCTCCTGTTTTTAATGCAGCAGGAAGATTAGAAGATGCAAAAATGGGGGTAGAACTTTTTACAAGTGAGAATAATAAAGTTTGTGATGAACTTTCATATACTCTTATTGAAAAAAATTTAGAGAGAAAAAATATTCAAAGTGATATTTATGATTTAACTGTTGATGAAATAGAAAGAAAAAAACTTTATGAAAAAAATATAATAGTTGTTGCAAAAGAAAATTTTCATCATGGAGTTATTGGGATAGTAGCCTCTAAGATTATAGATAGATATTATAAACCAGCAGTAATAATGGAAATAAAAAAAGATGAGGGAATAGCAACAGCCTCATGTAGAAGTATAGATGGATTTAATATGATAGAGGCACTTAATTCAATGAGAGAACTTTTTGTAAAATATGGAGGACATGCTGGAGCAGCAGGTTTTTCAATTCCAATAGAAAATATAGAAATTTTTACAGAAAGAATGGATAAATATATTGAAGAAAAATTGGAAAAATCATACTTTTTAAAACCTATAAAAATTGATAAAGAGGTTCAACTTCAAAAAATTTCTTATGATTTCTTAGATGAAATCTCAAAACTTAGACCATTTGGTTTTGGAAATCCAATTCCTGTTTTTTCAATGAAAAATTGTTCACATTCAAATTTAAGAAAAATTGGAAAAGCTCAGAGCCATCTTATGATGAATATTATAAAAAATGGTGTAGAGATAAAAAATTGTGCTTGGTTTGGGGCAGAGGATATGTTTCAAGATATAAGTGAAAATCCTTTTCTTGATATAGCTTTTAAATTAAAACTAGAGAGATTTAGAAATAGGTATCAGTACAAAATATATGTTGAAGATGTAAAAAAATCAGATAATTTAAAAGGAAAAAATGGTTTGGAAGAAGACATAGAAATTTATGATACAAAGTTTCCAATAGAAACAGTTTTTTATACAAGAAGAAAAGTAAGTGAAAATTTAAAATTAATTTATTCAGAGGGACTTGTTTTTATAACTGATAGAAAGGTAACTGTTGGAGAATTAGATGCACCAATCTCTTATCTTCTGATTTCTTTACATGAAAATTATAATTATAATTTTAAATTGGAAATTTCAAAAACAGTTGTTACAGAGGAGAATTATAATATTCATATAAAGATTGATAGAGATTATAATTTTGAATGTTTTAAAATAAAATCTAATGAGATTTTTAATGAGATAAAAAACTTTCTTATAGGTAAAATGCCATATAATTTATTTCAAAAGAGAGTTCTTGCTGAAATCTTTAAAAATAAAAGAGCTGTAACGGCAATATATGAGAAGAATAGAGGAGTGGGAGTTATTTCAAAAACAATAGCTCTTTATTACAAAGCTATTGGTAAAAAAGTTTTATTTGTAGGAAAAAATATTCCAGCTGAAATAAAAAACTTTGGGGAAATTTCAGAAAAAATAAAAGATAATTATGATTTTTATATTTTCTATAATGAAAATTTAAAAAATTATCCAGAAAATTCTTTGGTATTTTTGAATAAAGAACCAGTTGATACAAAAAGAGAAATAATAAGAGACAGTTATAAAATTCCTAGTAATATAATAATAACAGAGGAGGAAAATCTTTTTGGTGAAAAATATGTTTGGTCTAAAAAATTACCTTTTACTAAAAAATATGAAATAATAAAAAATTTAAATCAGTATGAAAAAATTTATGCAACAGATGAAATAAAAGAAATTTTATAAAAAATTATTCATTTTAAATAAAAAAAGTGATATTTTGAAAATGGTTTGTAAAAAAATTGAAATAAAAATTTTTGAAAAAGGAGAGTAGAAAAGTGAGAAAAGAAACAACAGATGAAGTATTGAAAACTCACCATAGCTCACATTTAAGCCTTTATTTTTTTGGGGCTCTTGTTGGAATAATAACAGGTATTGTAGTTGTAGCCTATAGAGTTTCACTTAGTCTTGCTCAAAAATATAGAGAGATGTTTTATGAATATGTAAGAAATACTCTTTTTGATGCACAGACAATTTTTGTACTTGCAGTTCTTATACTTATAATATCTGTTTTCTTAGGATATGTTATTGTAAAATATCCAATGGTAAAAGGAAGTGGTATTCCTCAAGTAAAAGGTGTGCTTATAAGACAAATGGACTTTTCATGGGCAAGAGAACTTGGAGCTAAGTTTGTTGGTGGTGTAGTAGCCATAGGAAGTGGAATGTCTTTAGGAAGAGAGGGTCCTTCTGTTCAACTTGGGGCTGAAGTAGGAACAGGAGTATTTAAAATTTTTAAAAGAAGTGAGTATGATAAAAAATATCTTATTTCTTGTGGAGCAAGTGCAGGTCTTGCAGCAGCTTTTGGAGCACCACTTGCAGGAGTAGTTTTTGCAGTAGAAGAACTCCATAAATTTATGTCTCCTCTATTAATTACTTGTGTGCTTATATCATCTGTATGTGCAGAGTTTATCTCAAAATATTTTTTTGGATTTAGTCCAAGTTTTAATATTCATGTTGATACAACATATCAATTAAAATATTATGTTTTAATAATAATTTTTGCATTAATTATGACAATTATAGGAAAATTATTTGAGGAAGCTTTACTAAAAGGGCAAAAACTTTATGGAAAAATAAAAATAAATCCAATATTTAAACCAATAGTTATTGTAACAATAACAGTTCTTATGGGAATATTTTTTATAGATGTAACAGGTGGAGGACATAGTCTTGCAGAAAAAGTAATTCATGAGAGCTATACTTACAAAACTCTTATAATACTTTTTGTACTTAAGTTTTTATTTACTGCAGCTTGTTATTCATCAGGAACTCCAGGAGGAATTTTTCTACCAATACTTGTTTTAGGAGCAATTTCTGGAAAGATTTATGGAATGTTTGTGATAAATCTTATTCCAGATGTAACTTCTGGATATGAAGTTTATTTTATCGTTTTAGGAATGGCAGCTCTTCTTACAGCAGTTGTAAAATCTCCAATAACAAGTACAATACTTATGCTTGAAATGACAGGTTCATTCTCTCATTTCTTCCCACTTGTAACAATTTGTATGGTAACATTCCTTATGACAGAAGTTGTAAAAATGAGACCTATTTATGATACACTACTTGAAAATATGCTTCCAAAAGGGCTAATAGAAAGTGGAGATGATGAGAAAAAAGTTACAATAAAAATTCCTGTTGGGCTAGATAGCATGATAGATGGTAAAAAGGTAAAAGAAATTACATGGCCTGAAAAATGTTTGATTATAGGAATTGATAGAGGAGATAGAGAAATTATACCTCATGGAGAAACCAAAATACTTGCAGGAGATTTACTTATATTTTTAATGAATGAAAGAACTGCAACTATTATAAAACCTTTATTAATTCAAATGGGTGAAGCATAAAAAATATTAAGGGGGATTTTATGAAAGTTTTGAAAGAAGTTTGTGTAGAATCTTTTACAGATGCTCTAAAAGCTCAAGAGAGAGGAGCAGATAGAATAGAACTTTGTGAAAATTTAAGTATGGGTGGAACAACACCATCTTATGGAACAATAAAAAGAGCAGTAGAAAAGTTAAATATACCAGTATTTCCAATGATAAGACCAAGAGGAGGAGATTTTTGTTATTCTCTAGATGAGTTAGAAATAATGAGAGAGGATATAAAAATTTGTAAATCTTTAGGTGTAAAAGGTATAGTTTTTGGAATGCTTACAAAGAATAAAAAAATAGATTTTGATTTAGTAAAAGAGTTTGTTTTCCTTGCTTATCCTATGGAAGTAACATTTCATAAAGCTATTGATGAGTTAGAAAATCCTGTTGAAGTAATAGAAAAATTAAAGAACATTGGTGTAAAAAGAATACTTTCTTCTGGAACAAAGGTAACAGCTTTAGAGGGAGCAAGTGTTTTAAATGAAATGATAAAAAAAGCAGGAAAAGATTTAACAATAATTGTAGCAGGAAGAGTTACAAAAGAAAATTTTGAAGAAGTTTTTGAGAAAGTAGTTTCTTCAGAATACCATGGAAAAGTAATAGTTTAAGGAGAAAAAATAAAGAGTAAAAAAATAAAACTAAAAAAATTTAGTTGACAAATAAAAATTATAGGAGTATCCTTAACACAATAAAATAAATTTAAATTAAAAGGAGAAAACAATGTCAAAGAAAGTTTCATTAGCTATAAAAAACATAAAACATCATCACCATAGATAGAGAGTTTGTTTTTATGACGAAGTTCATAGATGCAGACTCATGTTTAAGTACAAGAATTTGAGTCTGTATCTATGGCAAAGAATGAAACTAAAAAGTTTATCCTGTATATACGAAGCCATCTGATACATTCAGATGGTTTTTTTTATTAAAAAAATTTAAAAATAGGAGGAAAAATTATGAAAAGATTATTTGTTATGATTGTTGTTGTGATTTCTTTATTTACTAATATTTTTGGTGCTGATAAATCTTTGGAAAAAATTGAAAAAAATGGAAAATTTGTTGTAGGGCTTGATGCAACATTTGCTCCTATGGGATTTAGAGGAGAAGATGGTGAGATAATAGGATTTGATATAGATTTAGCTAGAGAGGTGGCTAAGAGATGGGGGGTAGAAGTAGAATTTAAACCATGTGAATGGGACGGAATTTTATTTGATTTAAACAGTGGAAATATAGATATGGCATGGAATGGAATGACAATGACAGAAGAGAGAAAAAGAAAAGTAGCTTTTTCAGAGCCATATTTTATAGATGGGCAACTTATTTTTTCTAGAAAAGAAACAAAAATTAAAAAAATTTCTGAACTTCAGGGAAAAGTTGTAGGACTTCAATTAGGAAGTTCTGCTGATTATGCAGTGCAAAAAAATGAGATTTTTTCTAAAATAAAAGAGGTAAAAAAATATGCAACTAATGTGGAAGCATTAATGGACCTTGAAGTAGGAAGAACAGATGCAGTTGTTGTAGATACAGTTGCAGGAAAATATTATAACTCAAAAAGAGATACTCTTGTATTTTCAGAAGAATCTTTAACAAAAGAATATTATGGTGTGGCAATGAGAAAAAATGATAAAGCTCTTATAGAAAAGTTAAATACAACTTTAAATGAAATGAAAAAAGACGGAACTTTTAATAAAATTTATGAAAAATGGTTTGGAAAAGAGGAGAAATAACTATGCAAAATGATATTTTATTTATTTTAAAAGGAATGGGGTTAACAATAAATTTATATATTTTAACAATAATTTTTTCACTTCCCTTAGGTATAATTTTATCTTTAGGAAGATTAAAAAATAAAGGAGTTTTAAATAATATAATTTTATTTTATACATCTATTTTTAGAGGGACTCCTCTCCTTTTACAATTATTTTTTGTTTATTATGGTTTGCCTTTAATATTTGGAATAAGATTTACTCCATTTATGGCAGCGATAATAACTTTTGTGATAAATTATGCAGCTTATTTTTGTGAAATTTTTAGAGGAAGTATTTTGGGGATAGATAAAGGGCAGTATGAGGCAGCTCAAGTATTAGGAATGTCTTATTGGCAAACTATGAGAAGAATAATTATACCTCAATCTTTAATAACGGCACTTCCGCCATTATCAAATGAGGCTATATCATTAATAAAAGATACATCTCTAGTATCAGTAATAGGAATGGCTGAAATTTTAAGAAATTCAAAAGAGCTTGTTACAAGAGATTTTTCTGTAATTCCTTTTGTAATTTGTGCAGTACTTTATTTTTTAATGTCTTTAGTTGTGATAGCTATTTTTAAAAAATTAGAAGAAAAGGTGATGATTTAATGTCTTGTATAGAAGTAAAAAA
>JAHHTB010000295.1 GCA_020024855.1 Fusobacterium sp. | reverse complement strand
GTTAGTAGAAATAATATTAAAGAGTTTAAAGAATTATTAAGCATAAAATAAAGAGGAATATTTAACTATAAAAACTTCTAATCATAACTTTTATTATAATTAGAAGTTTTTAATTTTATTTCCTTTTATAAAGTTTTGTAATATGAAGCACAGTTTGAACTAATTTTTCATCTAACATATTTTTTTCCATTCTCCAACACCAATTTCCACCTAATGTTGAGGGAATATTTATTCTAGCTTCATTTCCTAATCCTAAATAGTCTTGCAATTGAATAATCACTGTATTACTAACTACTGCCATCGTTCTACATATCATTTTCCAAACTGTATCTTTATCATTATAAGTGTAGATATCTAAGTATTCTCTCATATACTCTATATCTTTACTATTTGCTGAAAGGAGCCACCCCATTGCTGTATCATTATCATGAGTTCCTATATAAGTAACACTATTTTTAGAATAATTATGTGGCAAATAATCTCCCCCTTCTCTAGAGTCAAAAGCAAACTGTATAAGTTTCATTCCTGGATAGCCACTTTCTTGCAAAAGCATCAATACATCTTCAGTTAAATAACCTAAGTCTTCAGCTATTAAATTTAAATCCCCTAATTCTCTTTTCACTCTATTAAAAAATTTTATTCCAGGTCCTTTTTTCCAACTACCATTTATAGCTGTTTTTTCACTAACAGGAATTGAATAATAACTTTCAAAACCTCTAAAATGATCTATTCTTACTACATCATATAAATTTGTAGCTATCTCCAATCTCTTTATCCACCATTTATATTTAGTTTTTTCCATATATTCCCAATTATAAAGTGGATTTCCCCATAATTGCCCTGTTTCAGAGAAAGAATCTGGCGGACATCCTGCCACAGATATCATTTTTAATTCTTTATCTAATTGAAAATTCTTTGGATTTTTCCAGACATCAACACTATCATAAGCAACATATATTGGAATATCACCAATTATTTTTACATCATTTAAATTAGCATATTTTTTTAATTCTTTCCATTGTTGGAAAAATTTAAATTGTACAAATTTCCAAAATTCAATTCTTTCAATATTATCATTTTTAAATTTTTGTAAAGTTTTTTTATCTCTTTTTCTAAAATTCTCACTCCAACATTCCCAAGAACTATTATTATGTTTGTCCTTTAATGTCATAAAAACTGCATATTCGTCTATCCATTCATTTTCATCCTGTAAAAATTTTAAATAATCTTGACTTTCTTTATTAAATTTTTTAAAAGCTTTTTCTAATACCCCATATCTTATATTATACATAAGCTCATAATCTATTTTAGTAGAGCTATTTCCCCAATTTAAATTTAGATAATCCTCTTTTTCTAAAAGTCCTTCATCAGAAAGAATATCTAAATCTATAAAATAAGGATTCCCTGCATTTATTGAAAAGGATTGATATGGTGAATCTCCATAACTTGTCTGTCCCAATGGTAATATCTGCCAATAAGTTTGTCCTGATTTTTTTAAAAAATCTACAAATTTATATGCTTCTTCTCCAAAAGTTCCAATTCCATAATTTGAAGGTAATGAAGATATATGTAATAATACTCCACTTCCTCTTTTATTTAAAATTTTCATCTTTACTCCTCTATTTCTACAGAAAAATGATCGGATATTATTGTTCCTATTTTATAATTAAAAAATAATCTAGAGTTTTTTACTTTTTTATTATTATTTTGAAATAGAAAATCTATTCGAATTTCTGGCATATTTATA
>JAHHTB010000294.1 GCA_020024855.1 Fusobacterium sp. | reverse complement strand
GACCCATGTGTTTTTTTGCAATTTTTAAAAATCTCTATATTTAATATTATACTAAATTTTTTCTTGCTTTCACCAATTATTTTTTTAAATTTCTTTCTTTTTTTAGATCTTAAAATCTATACTTTCCTAATTAATAAATCACAAACCACCACTTCAAGTGGTGGTTTGCTCTTACCCTAAAAGGGTATGGTGTTAGCTTGGGCTTAAGCCCTACAATTAGTTTGCCAATCGCGTAATTTCCCATTCAGCTACTAAAATAGCTCTTTTTTTAATTCTTAAGTTTTTTCGAAAGGATCGAAATATTCTTTCAAACTCAACTGATCTGATACTATATCTTCCTGTAATTGATTTCTTACATATTCAGCGATCCTTTCTTTAATTTTTACCTACTGTATCTACATAATACCCTCTACACCAGAAATTTCTATTTCCATACTTATACTTTAAATTTGCATTTTTATCAAATATCATTAAAGAACTTTTTCCTTATTAAATATCCCATAAAACTTGATACTACTTTTTAGGTGGAATGCTTACTAACGTATGAATATGGTCTACAAGCATTAGCTTCTATATATTTCTACTCCTTTAAATTCACACAATTTTCTTAATATTGCTCCTATATCTTTTTTTAATTTTCCATAAATTACTTGTCTTCTATATTTAGGAGCAAATACTATATGGTATTTACAATTCCACTTTGTATATGATAAACTATCATTGTTCATTTATGAACCTCCTTTGAATATTTTTATTGGTCGGCAAACCTAATATATTATACTCAAAGGAGATTTTTTTGTATACGCATAGCCTTCTGGCTTTTTAGAACCACTCGCAAAGCAAGTGGTTTTCTTTTATACAAAGAATGCTAAAAAGAAAAACTTCTTTTTAGCATTCTTAATTATAAAAACTATTAAAAAATACAAAAACCATTTTTATTCTAAATTTCATCTAAAACTTTTTCAATATATTTTTTTATAGTATTTAAATATAAAACTTTTGATTTTTCTTTCATAGTTAATAAAAAAGTTTCTGATACTTTTGCTTCTTCTGAACAAAGCTTTAATGCTTTTTCTTCAACTTTTAATTTCTCATAATCATCAAGTTTTTCAAATTCAATAAGAACATCCCTTGGTATTCCTATCTCTTCATTTAAATCTCTTAGAGTTTTAGCTTTTATCCCTTTTCTTGCTTGTTTTATTTTTCTCTTACTTATTATTGTTTTTTCTTTTAATTCATTATTATTATTAAATAATTGAAGATTTTGTTTTGGAATATCAGATTTATAAATATTTTTTAATATCCCATTAATATATTGAACTAAAGTAGTTTTTATATTTTTATTAAGATTTTTATAAATTATTTTAAGTACTTCCTTTGCTACTTCTTCTCCATCTTCATTGTAAATTTTTCTTATTTTACTATCTGTTCTTTTATCCCATGATCTTGATACATATATATTTCTTTTTGCTTTGTAAATTAGAGCAACTAATTTTTCTGGAAGATCTTCATAAGTTTCTACTTTTTTAGTTCTACTTATAGATTTTCTTATAGTTTTTGTCTCTACATCTTTTACTTCTATTACTTCTGCATTTTCTATAACTTCATAATCCATTTCTGAAAATTTTGAATCTGAATTCTCTATTATTATTTCTTCTTTAGTTTTTATCTCTTTTTTCTTTAAATTTTTAACTTCTGATGTTTTACTTTTATTTTCTATAAAAGTTGAAACATGACATTCTCCATCTT
>JAHHTB010000293.1 GCA_020024855.1 Fusobacterium sp. | reverse complement strand
ATTATATATAGATTAGGCGTAGACATACCAAATCTTATACCTTGCTATCCTGAGATGAAAAAGATACCAGAAAACTCAATAGTTCTTACACCAGGAGAAAAATTAAATATAGAAGCTAAAAATTGCAAGATAATAGATTTAGAATATAGAATAATAGATTTAAGTTCTATTGCAGATATAGCTATGAAGCTCAATTTAGAAAGTCTTATTCAAGAGGATTTAGTAAAAAAATTTATGGATAAGATTGTACCAATTAGCTATATAACAGAAAAGCTTTTAGTAACCCAAACTAAATTAGAAAATCAATTTGATTTTTTATTATCTGCAATTGACGATGGAATTATTGGAGTTAGTAATGAGGGGATAGTGCAGTTTTATAGTCACGTAGCCAGAGAAATATTATCTATCAATGGAAATGAAATGATAGGAAAATATATAGGTGAATATGTAAAATCTCTAGATTTTGACCAAATAATTAAAAAAGAAGTTCCATATTTTCAAAAACTTATTAAAGTAAATAATATAGATATAAACATGGAGGTTAAATACACACATATAAGTGTTTTTAATGGGTTTATAATAAAAGTATCTAAATTCCATCAAGCTGAAAAGAAACAAGCAAAGTTAAGAGCACAGTTAATGAGCTCAGGAAATGTAAGCAAATATAATTTTGACGATATAATTGGGTGTAGTGACTCTATAAAAAATACAAAAAAAATTGCATATAAAATGGCCCAATCTGATTCATCCATTCTTATAATTGGAGAGAGTGGTACGGGTAAGGAGCTATTTGCACAATCAATACATAGTGCATCAAGACGAAGCCAAGGCCCGTTTGTAGCTGTAAACTGTAGCACTTTTCAAGAAGGATTATTGCAAAGTGAACTTTTTGGATATGATGAAGGTGCATTTACAGGAGCTAGAAAAGGTGGAAAAATTGGATTGTTTGAATTAGCTAATAAAGGGACTATATTTTTAGATGAAATAGGAGAAATGGACTTGAACTCTCAAGCTACACTTCTTAGAGTAATTCAAGAAAAACAAATTAGAAGAGTTGGTTCAGATAAGATTATAGATGTGGATATAAGAATTATAGCAGCTACTAATAGAGATTTAAAAAAACTAGTATGTGAAAATAAATTTAGAAAAGATTTATTTTATAGATTAAATGTATTGCCATTAAAAATTACACCACTTAGAAATCGAAATGAAGATGTATTTTTAATTTTCGAATCATTTAAGAAAAATCTTGATGTGAAATTTAGCCTTTCTGATGAACTTGTTGAGGTTTTTAAAACATATAGCTGGGAAGGGAATATAAGAGAATTAAGAAATTTAGTAGAGTATTGTTCATATTTAGATAAAAGTATAATAGAAGTATATGATTTACCTGAGTATATGTTAGAGTCAATAAAACATAAAGATTATTGCTTAGAATTATCAAATAAAAATGATATTAAAAATATATCCAATTTGAAAAGAGATTTAAGAGATTATATATTTGTATTAGAAAAAATAAATAACGCGTATGTTTTAAAACAGAGAATTGGAAGAAGAAAAATATATGAATATGCATTAGAAGAAAAAATATTTTTAACAGAACAACAAATTAGAAGTATATTGATAGAATTGCAAGAGTTTGGATTTGTAAAAATTTTATCTGGACGAGGTGGATCGGTAATAACAGAAAAAGGAATTCTATTTTTAGAAGAAAATAAAAAGGTTTGATAGATTAGTAGTACAGTCTATCAAAC
>JAHHTB010000292.1 GCA_020024855.1 Fusobacterium sp. | reverse complement strand
GATATAATAAGAGAAAAAAATTTAAGTAAATTGACAAAAAAGATAATAAAAAGTGAAAAAAAAATATTTGGAGTAGGGATTTATGATTCTAGTATATGTGAAATATTATGTATAGATCAACCAATAAAATCATTAGAAGACAGAATGCAAATAATGCAACAAATAAAAGGTGTGGATTTTGTGTTTCCAGTAAGAAGTTTAGATTTAGAAGAAATAAAAGAAGAAATGGTAAAAGCGTGTAAGAGCAAAATGCAAGAAATTCAAGAAACAAAAGGACCAAAAAGCTCTAAAAAATATAAAGTAGGATATGTACCAGGAACATTTGATTTATTTCATTGTGGGCATCTAGAGAATCTAATGATAGCTATAGGAGAATGTGAAAAAGTAATAGTTGGAGTAAAATCAGATGATTTAGTACGAAACCATAAACATAAAAATCCATTTATATTAGAAGATGAAAGAAAAGCTATTATAGAGAATATTAAAGGAATTGATTATGTTTATGTTTATGATGATAGAGATTTAAACAAGGCTAGAGAAAATATAAGAAAATTATATGGCGAAACAATAGATGCAGTATACTTTGGAGAAGATTTAAAAGAAGATTTTAAAAAACCAATAGAAGGATTAGAAATAATATTTACAAAAAGACCAAAAGAACTACAAAAAGTTAGATCAACATCTGCATATAGAAAACAATTGGGACTAAAAGATATTATTCAATATGTTTCAAATGAAGAAAGTCAAGATGCAGAAAAAACTTTAAAGAAAGATGTGTTAGCTGAAAAAATAGAAGAAGGAAAGGTTAATGAGGAGTATGAATAATACATATGAAAATGCTTATAAAGAAGTTTTTGTAATTTTACAAGAATTGAATGAAGAAGAATATAATAAAATTCCTGTAGATGTAATAGAAACAATTAAAAATAAAATGAATAAAGAATATGAAGTTAAAATAGATTTTGATAAAAATATTAAAAAACAAGAATTATTACCAAAAACAAGAGCTATATTATTCAATTTATATAGAGATTATTGTGCTAGTAAAATAGATAAGGAAAAAATTATTAAATTACAAGAAAAAGAGAGAATGTTAAAAGAATTACAAAAAAAAGAAAAATATGGTACAGATGTATTTGAAAATAGAAAAAAGAAGAACAAAAAAGATACCCTATAAAAGTGAACTTGTCAACAAAAAGTGGACACAAAAAAGCTTAATTAAATCCTGATTGAATTCTATATTCAATTGGGGTTTTATAATTTAATGCAAAACTTGGTATATATTCATTATTATCTTTTACTATATCTTCTATAAATTCCTAAACTGTATTATAATTATTTATATCGAAATCAATATACATTTCTTTCTTAATCCATCAATTTTTAGATTCTATAACTGGATTATCAGTAGGAGTTCCAGCTATAGACATTAAATTGATAATAGAAATATTGTCAAATGTTTTATTGAATGATAAAGAAGCGCATACAGCTCCTTGATCGGTATGCAAAATTGTTTTAAGGTATTTGTATCCTCTTTTTATTTTTTCTTCCACTTTTCTTTTTCTCCTAATATTTCTCTTTTAGGGCTATTATTAATTCATTAAGGTGTACAGTTCTATTTGCATTTTTATGTACAAATTTTACATTTGCAAAACAAAGTTTATATCCTTTATTATAGAAATAATTTTTATTTATCCTTAAAAATTCATTAACTTTATCTTCTGATAGATTATTCTTTACTCTCAATTCATAAAAAGTATATCAAA
>JAHHTB010000291.1 GCA_020024855.1 Fusobacterium sp. | reverse complement strand
TTGGAATAGTTATAGAAAAAGGATTCCAAGATGGGGCTAAACTTTTAGATGAAAAAAATATAAATTTACAATCATTAGTAGTTTTAGAATCAATAGAAAATGGACAAATAAAGTTTAAATAAAAAAGCTGGTTTTAACCAGCTTTTTTTTATGCATTAATTTGTAGAAAAAAATAGATAATAATTTCTGTCAAATAGTCAGAAAATGTTATATAATTTAATTAGGTAAAAAATGGAAATAAAAAGGGGAGGTCCCATATGAGGCTAAAGATAAAACTGGTAATTGGGATTACCTTAGTTTTTATATTTTTGGGGTTAGGTTATATAATTATAAATACGACTATGCGATATCAACAAGAGTTTGGAAGCATTGTATATAATTACAGTGAAAACGAAGAAATCGGAAAAGAAAAAATTTAATTAGTCTTAAAACAAACTGCGTATGCAGTTTTTTTACGCATTAGATAAACGAATAAAACTTAAAAATAATATATAATGATTTAATAAAATTAAAAAAACAGGAATAAAATTATTAAATTTGTTTTAATTTTTTCAATATGTTACCATTTTGAAATAGTTGTTACGAAGCTGTAATACACATAATGGATTAATTAGAGTATAATTGTATATATAATAAAAAGTGACATTAAGTGACAGTAAGGGGGAAGTTATGAAAAAAAATAACAATATTTTTTCTGGCTCTAATAAAAATAAGAAACGGGCAAAACTAAATGTTAAAAGAGCATTTTTACTAATGGTAGTATGTGTAGTTATATTTGGTTCTTTTAATAAAGTTAAAGCTTATGTGGATGAAACAATAAAAGAAAAACAAGAAGAAAAAGTTGCAGAGGAGAAAAGACTTGCAGCAGAAGAACAAAAACGTAAAGAAGAAGAAGAAGCTAAAAAGAAAATGATCGGAGTTAAGCATGGAGCAGAAAGTTATAGCTACAGTGCCGAAAAAGTTGCAGAGAAATTAAAAAGCGGAGACTATTCAAATAATGGAGAAAAGATAGTATTTTTAACTTTTGATGATGGAACATCAACTACAGTTACTCCAGAGATATTAAAAACATTAAAAGATGAAGATGTTAAAGCTACATTTTTTGTAACAGGATCTAATATAGAGCGTGGTGGAAAGAAAGCTGAAGATTTACTAAAGCAAGAGTTTGAAGAAGGACATGCAATAGCAAACCACTCATATAGCCATGATTATGGTATATTATACCCAAATAGAACATTAGACTTAGAAGCTTTCAAAGGTGACTTTAAAAAGACTGATGATATATTAAAAAGAGTTTTAGGACCGTACTTCTCAACAGAGGTTATAAGATGTCCAGGTGGACATATGTCATGGAAAGGTATGGAACCTTTAGATGAATATATGGCTGCTAATAGTATGGCTGCAATAGATTGGAATGCCTTAAGTGGAGATGCTGAAGGTAAAAAGAAATCACCTGAAGAACTATACAACTATGCAGTAAAAACTTCAGAGGGAAAAGAAATGGTAGTTATTTTAATGCATGATACTTATGGTAAAGAAAATACTGCAAAAGCTCTTCCACAATTAATAAAATACTATAAAGATAATGGATATCAATTTAAAGTATTAGTATAGTGAAGATTAATTAATTGATTATATATTAAAAAGAAGAGGATACGATGTATATAAGGTTACATTGTATCCTCTATATTTTTATTTAAAATAAAAATATAGAGATTAAGTTATATATACAAAATCTCTATATTAACTCGTTGTGCTAGTTAATTTTTTACAATAATAAAACCCCAACAAAT
>JAHHTB010000290.1 GCA_020024855.1 Fusobacterium sp. | reverse complement strand
GTATTGGACAAAAGAAATTAAATGGAGAAAAGGGGGAGATTTAATATGGATTTTTCAAAATTTGAAAATAGATATAAAATAACAGGAGAGTTAATAGTATTAACTGCTTTACATATAGGAAGTGGAAAAGAAGAGGGAAATCATGATTCTCCATTTATGAATATAAAATTAAAAGAGGATAAAGTATACTATATTCCTGGATCATCTTTTAGAGGGTATTTAAGTACAAAATTAGAGAGATTTTTAGAAGAAGACAATGGATTTTCTTTAATTGACAAAGAAACAAAAGAAAGATTAAATTCTGCTGACGTAAAACTGATTTTTGGTTATACTAATTTAGATCAAGAAAGTTCAGAAAAGATAAAAGATAGAGTAGCAAAAAAACTGGGATATGATAAAGTAACTGATAGTATAAGAAGTATGGCTGGAAGAATTCATATATCAGATATGAAGATTTTATCAGAAGTAGACAGTATAAAAAGAGATGGAATTAAAATAGATAGAAATACTGGTGCTACTGAAAAAGGAGCTAAGTTTGACTATGATATATTACCATCTGGAACAAAGTTTGATTTTATTATGGAGTTGGAAAATATTGAAAAATATCAAATGGATTTAATTGCTTTAGCTCTAAAAGATATAATTGAGGGAGATTTATTTGGAGGAAAGTTGTCAAGAGGGATAGGTAAGTGTAAGTTAGAAATAAAAAATGTAGAGTATGTAGATAAAACTAATTTGAGAAACTATATATTTAGCAGAAAAATGAACCCAATGAAAAAAGAAGAATTTTTAGAGTTAAAAAATATTGATCTAGTAATAGAATAGGAGGGATTAGAATGCAAGAGTTTTTAAAACTAGATAATAAATTGATCTTAAAATTAAAAATAAAACCACTATCTCCCCTATTGATAAAACTTAGTTCAAAAGAAAAAACTAGTGATGCAGGGACAGATGCTTATGTAAGTTTTTTAACTACTGAAGCAACGGTAGGAACAAAAGTAGAAAACGATGGTGGAAAAATAAGTGTTGATGAAAGAACAGGAGAAATATATATTCCTGGATCTAGTTTGAGAGGAATGTTTAGAGATAGAACGTTAGATATATTATCATTTGATGATGTTGATAAGCTTTATGGTAAAGTTGATGGAGATAAAGCTCAAAAAACAAGAGTATTTATAGAAGATGCATATCTTTATAAGCTTGAAAATAGAGAGAAATTTTATAAAAAAGATGAGAAAAAGGTATCTGACATAAAAGAGTTAATAAAAACTAGAGCTATTACACCAATAGATCATTTTTCTGGAAAGGCTACTGTTCCATTAAAATTTGAATATACTACTGAAAGTTTTTTTACAGATATAACTATAAATAACATCTCACTAAAAGAGTTAAAAACTTTATATTTTATATTGAGAGATAGTATAAATGGAGAATTAAGAATTGGAAACTCTAAAACTAGAGGATTTGGACAGGTAGAGTTAGAGATAGATGAAATGATATATTATAAATATTTTGGGAAAAAAGAGCTTATAAAAGATATGAGCAAATACTTTGAAAGAGTAGAGGAAAAATCATTAAAATTAGGATCTAACTATTTATATGAAGCTTTAAAATTGAAAAAAGATTTTGAAAAAATAGATGTTGAGAATCCTAATGAATTTATTAAAGCTCTTTTTGCAGAGGTGGAATAATGGAAGATTTAAAGGTTTTTAAGCTAGATGAGATAAAAGAACTAATAAAAAATGAGGAAAATATAGTTGTACAATATATTGATTATGATAGAGAAGGAAGAATATATAG
>JAHHTB010000289.1 GCA_020024855.1 Fusobacterium sp. | reverse complement strand
AAAATATGACTATGATCCTACAATAGCTAAAAATCCTGAGATTTTTGAAATAGGAGATGTTAGACACCCAGTAAGTATAGATTTACCAGAAATAAAAGTAAATACAATTTCATTTGTTCAAGGTGGTGGAGGAATAAAAAAGACAGAAGAGAATAAAACAACAGGATTTGAAGGAGCAGTAGTAGAAAATTATAAAAATTATGATACTAATGGAGAATCTTTAAATATAACTTTTACAGATAAAGAAGGAAAAGATAAATATGGAATATCATATAAAGGACTAGAAAATTTAAGTATAGTTACTGTTGATGGAAAAAGTGTTAATCAAGAAAGAATTAAAAAATTTAGAACAACTTTTTATAGTGGAAGAAGTGATAAGATACATGTAGGACAAAATGGTGCTTTTATAAGTAGTACTATGGGACAAGATAGTACAGTTAATGGAAATTATAATTTAACTTATGAGACTGCTCTTCCTGCTGAGGGAGTTTCTAAGAATACAAGAGTTTTTTTATCTGTAAATCCTGCTGGATTAGGAAGTAAGGGACAAAATCACTATAATGGTTATGGAAAAATTGATGGTGGTGCAGATGAAAGAAAAGGGGGAATGAAGACTTCAGCAATAACAGAGTTTACTGGAGTTTTAAATTTAAATAATAAAGAAGAGAGAGGAACACTTATAGGAATAGAGCATCAATTTTATGATACTGGAATATATAACTATGATGACAATAATTTTTTTACAAAGTTAGATGATTTAAAAAGTTATTCTGTGGCTAAAAATAGTGGTATTATTAATCTTGGAAATGAAAATGGAGAAGATAAAAATTTAGTAGGAATAACAATAGCTCAAAAAAGAGAGACTTCTGCATTATTAAAATTAAATAATCATGTAACATTTAATGACGGAGAAATAAATATAAATGGAGAAGGTAGCTTAGGAATAACGTATGAATATGGTGGTGGGGCAAGTACTGAAAGAAATGGACTAGTATTAGCTAATGATTTATATGCAGGAAATATTAATCTAAATTCAAATAGTAAAATAAGCTATGGAATAAGACTTCAAAATGTACATTATAAAAAAGGACATTTTTCGGGCGGTGCTAGAGAAGATTTTACTAATAAACATTTTTATGATAATACTAGAATTTTTGGTTCTCTTGAAGATAATCAAGGAAAAGAAAAAGAAAATATTCAAGGGTTAGTCAATAAAGAGAATAAAGACACTACAATTAAAAAAATAAAAGTAGATGGAAGTAGTAATGTTGGTTTTGTAGTGGGAAAAAGTTTAAGTGATGGTGCTGAAAGATATTTAAAAGATACAAAAGAAAATATAGAGAAAAATAAAGAAAATAATATTAGAAATCCAAAGGCTTTAAATGGAATAACAGATAAAGGGAATTTAGATATAAATACTTCATATATTGGTAAATTTAATTCAGATTTAAAGAAAGATGACGGAAGTGCATTTGAAGGATTTGATTTTGGAAAAGTAAATCCTATTGCTAATATTCATGGACTTAATATAGAAGTAAATGGAAATCAAAATGTTGGATTTTTAAGACATAAAGATTACTCTGATAATAACACTAATGATATGATTATTACAAAAGAGAGTACAGGAGCTATAAAAAATATTGACTTTGGAGCAGATGCAAAAAACTCTGTATTAATCAGAAGTGATATGTATGGAATAGAAGTTCAAAAAGATTTGTTTATTGAAAAAAATGGTATCAATGAAAATGAAGCTAATAAAAAATTGGCTACTGATACAACTGAAAAACCTCAAGAAGAATTAGGAAAAAATATTATTCTTCA
>JAHHTB010000288.1 GCA_020024855.1 Fusobacterium sp. | reverse complement strand
AAGGTGAATTCGATCATTATATGGAACATCAATTAAGAGCTTATGCTAACTTTGATTTAACAGAAAGATTATCTACTTATGCAGAGTATAGAATTACTTTAGGAGCAGAAAAAGAACAATATGGTAAAGAGTTTGATTTATATGATGCAGGAGACTATCATAAAATAGAAGTTGGAGCTTCTTATGCTTTAACAGAAAATCTATCAGTTAATGGATACTATGCTTATGAGGTAGGTAATATAACTGGAGAAGCAGAAAAATTAAATAACAATAAAGTAAAAGATAAGAGATATGGAGAATTCGGACTTGGATGGAACTACGCATTCTAGTTTAATCTAGTAGAATAAAAAATAAATTAATTTTTAAGAGAGACTTTTAAGTCTCTCTTTTTTTATACTTTATAATTATTTTATAAAATTTGAAATAATTTTTATAAGAATAGGATATATTCCTATTACAGACATAACTCTTAAAAATTGCATAACTGCTACTTTTGGCGTATCTGCTCCAAGTTCACTAGCAATTATAGCTATATCAGACATACCACCGGGAGAAGCAGAGAAAAGAGCAGTTTCAACAGAAAAATCTGTAATTTTGTAAATAAGAATTCCAAGAATAAAATTCATAGCACAAAAACCTATTACAATAACTAAAACAGGGAAAGCAATATCTTTTAAGCTAATAATATCTACCATAGTCATTTTAGCACCAATTAAAGCTCCAGCAAAAACTTGTATAAGTTGTCTTAATTTTATAGGCATAAATGCTTTATTAGAAAAAATATTATAAATAGCTGTTCCTATCATAGCAAAACTCATAGTTCCAGCAGGGACTTTTAAATAAAAACCAAGTAGTCCTGTAACACCCCCTGTGAAAAGAGTAATCAAAACTTTCTTTAATAAAATTTTAAAACTTTCCTCTTTTTTATCTTTCTTAGACATATCTTTATTATCTAAATTATTTTCTAAATTTTTATTTAAAGTTTTTTTATTTTTATTAACTTTTTTAATCATAAATTTTATAAGCATGGGAATAATACTTACCACAGAGATAAGACGAATAAGCTGAAGAACAGCAACTTTTGAAGAATCAGCTCCAAAATCATAAGCAATTATAGACATATCAGCAATTCCCCCTGGAGCAGTGGCAAAAAGAGCAGTTGTTATGTCTATATCAGTTGTTGATGTAATAAAAAATCCCATTAAAAAATTAAATAAAGCCATGAGAGCAACCATTAAAAAAGCTGGGAAAAATATCTCTTTTAATCCCTTAATATCTTCATATTTAATTTTTGCTCCAATAAATGCTCCTGTTGAAATTTGTGTTATTATTTTATAACTTTGGGGAAGATAGGCATTTCCTGTAAAGATATTAAAAATAGCAACAGCAAAAAGAGAACCAATCATAGCTCCAGCAGGTATCTTCATTTTAAGAGCAATAGATGCTCCCAAAATTCCTATTAGTATAGTAATTAAAAATAACAATTTTATCTCCTTTCATAATCTTTAATAATACAAAAATTATTTTATCATAAATAGAAAAAGATTTAACAAAATATTTTAAGAGGTTATTTTAAATCTAGGATAAAGATTGAAAAATGAGTAAAAAAGTTTTAAAATAAATAAAAACTAAAAATAGGACGGGATAATTATGATAATAGGTCTTACAGGGGGGATAGCCTCAGGAAAATCAACAGTGAGTAAAATATTAAAAGAATTGGGAGCAATAATTGTAGATGCAGATATAAAAGCAAAAGAGATTTCAGAAAGAGAAGATGTTATAATTGAGTCTAAAAATATTTTTGGAAATGATATTATAGATAATAATG
>JAHHTB010000287.1 GCA_020024855.1 Fusobacterium sp. | reverse complement strand
AAGGAAATATAATGGATGAAAAAAATGAGAAAATAAGAAAGATAAAAAAGGAAACTTTGATATTATTAATATTAAATGATAGAGAAAAATTAAAGCAACATTTTTTAGTAAAGAATAGAAATTACTCTAAAATCGGCATAGATTCTAATATAACAATAGGAATAGAGATAGAAACAGAAGGAATAATGAGCGCTGAGATAAAAAAGATAAAAAAGTTTCTAACAAGGAATGAAAAAAATTGCACATGGAGTGTAAAAAATGATGTAACTTTAGATAACGGAGCAGAAGTAGTTTCACCAATTATGACAGATAATTTAGATGATATAGATGATATATATATAGTATGTGAAATATTAAAAAGATGCAAACAGGAAGTAAATGAAGATTGTGCAGGACATATACATTTGGGAGCTAATTATTTAACAAGTAAAGAATCTTATGCTAATTTATTTGAAATATTTGGAAATACTGAAAGAATATTGTATCTAATTAGTAACAAAGAAAATCAAATTCCAAGATTAGATGTTGTAAATTATGCAGATTCAATATCACATAAATTTAGCAAGGCAATAAAAAAAGGTAGTATAAATCTAGAAGATGAAGAAGATTTAAATCAATTTGTTGAAGGATTACAAAGAGTACAAGAATCCAAATTTTCATCGATTAATTTATTAAATATTTATAATGAAAAAAATACAATAGAATTTAGAATGCCAAATGGAACTTTAGATCCAGATGTTTGGATTGAAAATATAAGATTATTTGGAAGAATAATTGAAATATCTGAAAGACTTGCTAAAATTGAACAAAAAGATACAACAGTAGAAGAAAAAAGATTAATAGAATTAAGAGAAAAACTAAAAGAAGAAATGCCAGAACAAGAAAAAATGGAGATTTTATTAAAACTTCTATTTTTAGAAGAAGAAAGAGATATTTATAGAAGAAGATATTTAGAAAATTCAAAGTTGATAGAAAATTTAAAAGAAAAAGAAAATCCATTGTATGAAATAGAGCTTAGCAAAGTAGATTTTAAAAGAAAGCATGGATTAGGTGAATTTCAAAGTATTGCTCAAAGTGAAAGGAATAGTTCTATTAGTAATATAAACAATGAATTAGCAAAGGATAAAGAAAAGTTACAAGAAAAAGAAAAATAAGAATAAAGTAGGAGGAAAAATGGTTAGTGTTGAATATAGTGAAGCTATAGTAGAGGTATTAGATATATTAAATCACTCAGAAGAAGAAATAATAGAAAAAATTCCTAAGAAACTTATAGATTTTTTTGAAGAAAATAAATCTAATACGTATAAATCAAATTTAGATCACAATAAAACATTAGAACAAATGAATTTAAAAAAGAAAACTAGAGCTATAATTACAATGATATATGTAAATTACTTATGTGATAATAATGAAAGAAAATATATTGAAAAAATTTTACAACAAAATGAAATAAAATATCAAGAAGAATTAAAGAAAAAATATAATGTTAATAACCTTTTTAGGGAAAGAAAACAAGAAGAAATAGATGATGTTAATGAAAATGAAACTGCAATGTTAGAATATAAAAAATCAACTTTTAAGAAAATAATAATGAAGATTAAAAAATTGTTCAAAAAAAATTGAAAAATTAATAGTAAATATAGAAATAGAGCAGTATATAATGAAATGAACCTAACTGTTAGACAAAAGTCATAACATTTGGGTTCATCTTTATAAGTAAATATTCAAAATTAAATTAAAAGATAATAAATATTAATGATTTATTTTTATAGAAAAGTTTTCATTTGTTCAATATCGTTCTTTTGTATAGTCATAAAATCATTAAGTAAATCTTTTACTTCTT
>JAHHTB010000286.1 GCA_020024855.1 Fusobacterium sp. | reverse complement strand
TAGAAATATCCTCCCCATTTACTAAAATTTTTCCAGATGTTGGTTTTATCAATCTGTTTATCATTTTTACTGTTGTTGTTTTTCCACAACCACTAGGACCAACGAAAACTGTTATTGTCCCATCATCTATTTTTAAATTTACATCATGTAACACTATATTATTTTTATATATTTTATTTATCCCTTTAAATTCTATCATCTAATACCCCCTTAGTCTATTAATTGATATTTAGTAAGAAACTCATGAGCCACTTCCTCTGGTTTTCTTTTTAAGTCGTCCACTTGGTAATTAAGTTCACGCATTACCTCATCTGTCATTATATTTTCTAATTCATTTGATATTCCTAAAAGTTCTGGGTGCTTTTCTAATGTTTCATTTTTTATAAGAAGAACAGCATGATATGGAAGAAAATAATTTTTATCATCTTCTAAAACTTTTACATCATATGTTTTTACAAGCCCATCTGTCGAAAATACATCTATCACATCACTCTCTTTTAAATCAAGTGACTTATAACATAGTGCATCATCCATTGGAACTATTTTTTTAAAATCTAAATCAGTATAAATATTTTTTAATCCTAAAAATCCATCTTTTCTATTCATAAATTCCAGTGTAGGAGATAGAATAAGATTATTACTTACTTTTTCCAAATCACTTATTGTTTTTAAGTTGTAGTTACTAGCAATATCTTTTCTAACACCTATTCTATATGTATTATTAAATTTTAGTTGCTTATCTAAACTTAAATTATATTTATCACCTAATTCTTTTTTTACAACATTATAAACATCTTCTGAAGATAATTTTTCTGAAATTGGATTGTGATTAAGAATGGCTGTGTAAAGTGTTCCTGTATATTCCATATACATATCAGCCTCTCCTGTTTTTAATGCACCAAAGGCTACTTGTGTACCACCCAAACCAAATTTTCTTTTTACTTTTAAATCTGTTTTGTTCTCCACTAATTCTGCTAAAATATTTCCCAAAATTTCCTGCTCTGTAAAATCTTTTGTAGCTATTGTTACTGTACTGTTTCTTTTTTCTGCAAACTTTTTTACACCTACATTAAAAAATGTAAAAATTACAACAGCAATAACAGCTATCACTGTAAATTTTTGAAATAGACGTTCCCTCTTTGAAGATTTATCTTCATTTAATCTAAGCCCATATGGAACAACTGCCTTTTCTATTATAGATGCTACAAAATCTATAAAAAGAGCTAGTAAACAAGCTGGTATTGCTCCAGCAAGTATTTGATAATTATTTGCTGTTCTTATTCCCGAAAATACAAGATAACCTAAACCACCTGCTCCAATATATGCTGCTATTGTCATAAGCCCAACTGCTGTTACTGCTGAAATTCTTACCCCAGCCATTATTATTGGGAGAGCCATTGGAATTTGGACTTTAAATAATATTTGTAATCTTGTCATACCTATTCCTTCTGCTGCCTCTTTTATTTGAGGATTAATTCCAGAAATACTCATAAAAGTATTCTTTACAATAGGAAGTAAAGAATATAACACCACCATAAAAATAGATGGTACAAAACCTATTCCAAAAAATGGAATAAGAAATCCTAAAAGTGCCATACTTGGAATTGCTTGAATTGTATTTGCAACTCCCATAACAGGTTTGTTTATTCTTTGAAACTGACTTACAAGTATTCCTATTGGCACACCTATAAGGATAGCCAAAGTTACCGATAATATAGTCAATTCAATATGTTCTTTAAGCAAAATAAAAATTTGCTCTTTATTTTCTAATAAATAGTTTAAAAAATTCATAAAAACCTCCTTTTTTCTTTACAAAAAATTAATTACTTACTATAGTATAACATAAAATAT
>JAHHTB010000029.1 GCA_020024855.1 Fusobacterium sp. | reverse complement strand
TAAACAGAAACTTGTTTTTTGTCTTTTCCTAATCTTTCAAATTTTACATATCCGTCAATTAGAGCGAATAATGTATGATCTTTACCTTCTCCCATGTTTACACCAGCATGGAATTTGTTACCTCTTTGTCTTATGATGATATTTCCAGCTTTAACAGCTTCCCCATCATATTTTTTAACTCCTAGGTATTTAGGATTAGAATCTCTTCCGTTTTTAACAGAACCTTGTCCTTTTTTGTGGGCAAATAATTGTATATTTAATGTAAATAACATCTAAATTTCCTCCTTCTCTACAAGCTTTATATTTTTAGGATAATCTTTTGATAATTGTCTTATAATTACCAACATGCTTTCTAAGAGACTGTGCACTTCTCTCTCTTTACCTTTCAAATCCATATCAGCTAAATCAACTGATAAAAGACCTTCAGATGATATTTCAAATCTTGGATAGATATCTAAAACATCTTGAAATCCTGCTAGAGGAAACTGTAATGCTGTAGAAAGTGCTGCACACACTATATCAGATCCATATTCGTCATATTCTGCATGACCGACAGCTTTATAACTTATAATTCTGCCATTTTTTCTTAAAACTTCAATCTCTGTCATTTAATTATGCATTGATTGCTGTAACTTTAATCTCAGTAAAAAGTTGTCTGTGACCTTTTTTTCTGTGATTTCCAGTTTTTGGCTTGTATTTGAAGTTAACAACTTTAGCCCCTTTACCTTGGCTTAATACCTCTACAACAACTTTAGCTCCTTCTACTACTGGAGTTCCAACTTTTACATCTTCTCCATTAGCTACTAAAAGAACATCAGTTAATTCTACAGTTTCATTAACTTCAGCATTAAGCTTTTCTACTCTTAAAACATCACCTTCTGTAACTTTGTACTGTTTACCACCAGTTTTTATAACTGCGTACATTCTAACACCTCCAAAAAGTATTAATCGCTGATGACAGGTTGCTGATGACCTTCATCATGCGTAACTTAGAATATAATACTATATTTAGCTTTATATGTCAAGGGCTTTTATTCTTTTTTGATGAATTTAATTCTATATGATTTTCCTATCTTAGTGTTTATTTTAAAAACATATACCTTTTTCAATTCTTATGTAAATAAAAATATATTGCTTTTTAATCTTTATAAGGTTATAATTTCCTTATTGATTTAGTAAAAAATTATACAGGATGGTATTTATGATCTTTCAAAGAGAAGAACTCTTAATAGGAAAAAAAAATTTAGATAAATTACAAAATTCTCATGTTATTGTTTTTGGTACTGGAGGAGTTGGAGGATTTACTATTGAAGCCCTTGTAAGAGGTGGAATAGGGGAACTTTCTATTGTTGACTATGATACTATTGATATTACTAATATAAATAGACAAATAATCGCTACACAAAATACAATAGGACTTGATAAAGTTTCTGTAGTTAAAGAAAGAGCTCTTTCAATAAATCCAAATATTAAAATTCATATTTATAAAGAGAAATATAATGAAGAAACTAGAGATTTATTTTTTAAAGAAAAAAAATACGATTATGTTGTAGATGCCATTGATTTAGTTTCATCAAAACTTGATTTAATAGAAACATCTATAAAAAATAATATTCCTATAATTTCATCTATGGGAACAGGAAATAAAATAAATCCTACTATGCTTGAGGTAAGTGATATTTATAAAACATCTGTTTGTCCTTTAGCAAAGGTTATGAGAAAAGAACTTAAAGAAAGAAGAATAAAAAAACTTAAAGTTATTTACTCTAAAGAACTACCTATGAAACCTTTAAATGAAGATGGTAGTAGAGAAAAATCTAAAAATGTTGGAAGTATTTCTTTTGTTCCATCTGTTGCTGGTCTTATAATTGGTAGTGAAGTAATTAAAGATATTTGTGGTTTAAAAAATTTAGGAGGAAATTAATCATGGAAAAAATTGGAATCTTTTATGGTTCAAACACAGGAAAAACAGCTGCTATTGCTGAGGAAATAGAATTCAATTTAAGAAAAGAAAATTATGAAACTATAAATGTAGCTGATGGTATAGACACTATGCCTGAATTTAAAAATCTTATTCTTTTAACACCTACTTATGGAGTTGGAGAAGTACAAGAAGATTGGACAAATGTTATGCCTGAATTTGAAAAAATTGATTTCACAGGAAAAAGAGTTGCTATTGTAGGACTTGGAAATCAATTTGCATTTGGAGAATCTTTCGTTGGTGGAATGAGAGTTCTTTATGATGTTGTTACTAAAAATGGTGGAGAGGTTATAGGATTTACTTCAAATGTAGGATATAAATATGAAGAAACTAATTCTGTTATAGGGGATCAATTTGTAGGTCTTGCATTAGATGAAAATAATCAAGATGATGAAACTCCAGATAGAATTATGGCATGGGTTAAAGTCCTTAAAAAGAATTTTTACTAAAATTAAATATTAGCCAAAAAGCATGAGGTTTAAAAATCTCATGCTTTTTTATTTTCTCTTTCTATCTCATAATTATTAAAAGAAATAAAATTTTTTATTTAAATGTTACATCTATAATAAAATATTATTCATTTTCAAAAAATGAATAATAGTGTATAATTTGACGTATCAAAAAATTTTTTTAACCCATATATGTTATTAATATATAAAAACGTAAGGAGAAATTATGAAAAAAAAAGAATATAGTTTATTTACTGCTATTACAATGATAATAGGTACAGTAATTGGTTCAGGAATATTTTTTAAAAGTGACAATATTCTAATCTATACAAATGGAAATATAAAAAATGGAGTTATTCTATTTTCATTAGCAGCCATTGGAATTATATTTGGAAGTCTTGCTATTGGAGTTTTAGCATCTAAAACCACTAAAGCTGGTGGACTTATTACTTATGCTGATGAATTTTCTAGCAAAAAAACAGCTTGTGCTTTTGGTTGGTTTCAAGTATTTATCTATTACCCTGCTGTAATAGTTGTTGTATCTTGGGTTGTTGGAGTATATATAAGTATGCTTTTTGGAATAAATGCTAGTCATGAACTAACAGGAGTAATTGGACTTATTGCAACTATAATATATTTTAGTATAAATGCTTTATCTGCCAACCTTGGAGGATATTTTCAAAATTGTGCTACAATTATAAAAATGATTCCTCTTATTATAATAGCAGCTGCTGGGTTTATTTTTGGAGATCCTCATATGGCAATGCCTATTACTGAAAAATTAACAACTAGTTCTTCTATAAACTGGCTTGCTGCACTTGGACCTATTGCCTTTTCATATGATGGTTGGGTTGTTTCTACATCAATAGCTCATGAAATTAAAAATTCAAAAAGAAATCTTCCAATAGCTTTAATTGTTGGTCCGATATTTGTTTTAGCTGCATATATTTTCTATTTTGCTGGAATAAGTTTCTTAATTGGTCCTGCTAATATTATTGAATTAGGAGATCAACATGTAAATGTTGCTGCTATAAAACTTTTTGGAGAAATGGGAGCAAAAATTATTTTAACATTTGTAATAATTTCCGTTTTAGGAACTCTTAACGGTTTCATACTTGGATTTATTCGTCTTCCTTATTCTCTTGCTCTTAGAGGAATGTTCCCTATGGAAGAAAAATTAAAAAAAGTCAATGAGAAAACACAACTACCAGAATACTCTGCTTTAATTGCTTTCTTAATAACTTGTGTATGGGAATATATAAACTACATTGTACAAAAATATAATCTTATTCCAAACTCAGATGTTTCTGAAATTCCTGTTGTAGCAAGTTATATTCTTTATATAATTCTTTATATTTGTGTTATAAAATTATATTTAAAAGGAGAGGTTGAAAGTAAGATTCGTGGAATAATTATTCCTATCCTTGCAATCTTTGGTTCACTTCTTATTGTAATTGGTGGACTTCAAAATCCAATGACTATTCTTTATTTTGGAATTTGTTTAATTGTTATTTTTATCTCTCTTCTTTTCTGGAAAAGAAAAAATAGTTAAAAATTTAGCCCTGTATTAATAAATTTATTAGTACAGGGTTTTTTAGGATAGACATTTTAATAATAAAAAAGTTATAATTATTTTATAAAATATAAAGTTTAGGAGTGACAAATTAATGGAAAATGTAGAAAAAGAGATTAAAAATCTAAGAGAAGAATTAGAAAGATATAACTATTATTACTATTCAAAAAATGAAAGTTTAATTTCTGATGTTGAATATGATAATCTTTTAAAAAAACTTGAAAAACTTGAGAAAGAATATCCAGAATTTTTAAATAGTTTATCACCCAGTATAAATGTAGGTTCTAGTTTAAAAGATACAAAGTTTGAAAAAGTTGCTCACAAAAGTCCTATGCTTAGTCTTTCAAATAGCTACAATATTAATGATATTGAAGATTTTACAAAAAGAGCTGAAAAAATTATATTTCAAGAAAAAAGTGAAAAAAATAAAATTGATTATGTTTTAGAAGTAAAACTTGATGGACTTTCTATAAGTGTAATTTATGAAAATGGAAAACTTATAAAAGCTATCACAAGAGGGGATGGAGTTATTGGTGAAGATGTAACTGAAAATGTTATGCAAATAAAATCTGTTCCTAAATTTTTAAAAAAAAATATTGATATAGAAGTAAGAGGAGAGATAGTTCTTCCTATAAGTAAGTTTGAAGAATTAAATAAAAAAAGAATGGAAGCTAACGAGGAGATTTTTGCTAATCCAAGAAATGCAGCAAGTGGAACATTAAGACAGATTGATTCTAATATTGTTAAAGAAAGAGAGCTTGATTGCTATTTCTATTTTATAGTAAATCCTGAAATATATAACTTATCAACTCATAGAGAGGCTCTTGATTATATAGAAAAACTTGGTTTAAAAACAACCAAAATAGGAGAAGTTATCTCGACTACTGATGAATTAGAAAAAAGAATAGAATACTGGAAAAAGAAAAAAGAAAAACTTGATTATGAAACTGATGGAATGGTTATAAAAGTAAACGATCTTAAACTTTGGAATATCCTTGGAAATACAACAAAAAGTCCTAGATGGGCAATAGCATATAAATTTCCTGCTAAACAGGTTTCTACAAAACTACTTGATATAACATGGCAAGTGGGAAGAACAGGAAAGGTTACTCCTGTTGCAGAATTAGAAGAAGTTGAAGTTTCTGGAAGTAAAGTAAAAAGAGCTAGTCTTCACAACTTTGATGAAATTGAAAGAAAAGATATTAGAATAGGGGATAGAGTTATAATAGAAAAAGCTGCTGAAATTATTCCTCAAGTTGTAAAATCTATCAAAGAAGTAAGAACTGGGGAAGAAAAAATTGTAACTCCACCTGAAAAATGCCCTATCTGTGATTCTATCCTTGAAAAAGAAGAGGGACTTGTAGATTTAAAATGTGTAAATAAACATTGTATGGGAAAAATCCAAGGAAGAATTGAATATTTTGTTTCAAGAGATGCAATGAATATAATAGGGCTTGGAGAAAAGATTGTTGAAAGATTTCTTGAACTTGGTTTCATAAAAAATATAACAGATATCTATTCTCTTAAAAATTATAGACAAGATATAGTTGGACTTGAAAAAATGGGAGAAAAAAGTGTAGAAAATCTTTTAAACTCTATTGAAGAAAGCAAAAATAGAGATTATTCTAAAACTCTTTATGCTCTTGGTATTCCTTATGTTGGAAAATTTTTAGCAAATGTTTTAGCTGATAAAAGTAAAAATATAGATGTTCTTATGGCAATGTCTGAGGAAAATTTACTTTCTATTGATGGTGTTGGAGAAAAAGTTGCAAAATCAGTTTTTGATTTTATGAGAGATTCTACTAATATTTCAAATATAGAAAAACTAAAAGAATTTGGTGTAAACTTTTCACAACTTAAAGAGTCTAAAGTTGAGAAAGATATATTCCAAAGTAAAAATTTCTTAGTTACAGGAAAACTTGAAAAATTTTCAAGAAAAGAGATACAAGAAGAAATTGAAAAATTTGGTGGAAAAAATCTTTCATCTGTAAGCAAAAACTTAGACTATTTAATAGTAGGAAAAGATGCTGGTAGTAAATTAAAAAAAGCTCAAGATATTGGAACTATAAAAATTCTTTCCGAAGAAGAATTTTTTAATATGATAAATGAAAAAAATTAATTAAAAACAATGCTTTGTTTGACTAAGAGATTAGTTTATGATAGTATTTAAAATGTAAAATTGTATTAAATAAAATTAGTAATAGAGAGGAAAAATAAATGGGGTTATTAAAAGCAATCTTTGGTACAAAAAATGACAGAGAAGTAAAAAGAATGAGAAAAACTGTTGCAAAAATTAATGCTCTTGAACCTGACTTTGAAAAACTTTCTGATGAAGAGTTAAAAAGTAAAACTGAAGAGTTCAAAAAAAGAATTGCAAATGGTGAAACTCTTGATGATATTCTTGTTGAGGCTTTTGCCACTGTAAGAGAAGCATCAAAAAGAGTTCTTAGAATGAGACACTATGATGTACAACTTATTGGAGGTATTGTACTTCATGAAGGTAAAATTACTGAGATGAAAACAGGAGAAGGAAAAACTCTTGTTGCCACTACTGCAATTTATCTTAATGCTCTTACTGGAAAAGGGGTTCATGTAATTACAGTAAACGACTATCTTGCTCAAAGAGATAGAGACCAAATGGGACAACTTTATTCTTTCCTTGGTCTTACTTCTGGTGTTATCATTAATGGGCTTGATAATGATTTAAGAAAAGCTGCTTATGAAGCTGATATTACTTATGGAACTAACTCTGAATTTGGTTTTGACTATTTAAGAGATAACATGGTTGCAAAACTTGAAGATAAAGTTCAAAGAGAATTAAACTTCTGTATAGTTGATGAGGTTGACTCAATTCTTATTGACGAAGCAAGAACACCTCTTATAATTTCTGGAGCAGCTGCAAATACTGCAAAACTTTATCAAACATTTTTTCAAGTGGCTACTATGCTTGAAAGAAGTAGAGAAACTGAAAAAATACTAGATGTTAAAAAGAAAAAAGAGATGAATTTCCCTGAGGAAGTTTGGAAAGATTATGAGGTTGATGAAAAAGGTAAAAATGTTACTCTTACTGAAAAGGGAGTCAAGAAAGTTGAAAAAATGCTTGGACTTGATAACCTTTACTCACCAAATAATATTGAACTTACTCACTACCTAATGCAATCTTTAAAAGCAAAAGAACTTTTTGTTAGAGATAAAGATTATCTTGTAAGAGAAAATGAAGTAATAATAATTGATGAGTTTACAGGAAGAGCCTTAGAGGGAAGAAGATATTCTGATGGACTTCACCAAGCTATTGAAGCTAAAGAAGGAGTTAAAATAGCAAGTGAAAATCAAACTCTTGCATCAATTACTCTTCAAAACTATTTCAGAATGTATAAAAAACTTTCTGGTATGACTGGTACAGCTGAAACTGAAGCTGCTGAGTTTATGCATATATATGGACTTGAAGTTATAATAATTCCTACAAATAAACCTATTTTAAGAAAAGATAATGGAGATATTATCTATAAAACTAAAGAGGAAAAAATAGATGCTATTGTTGATAAAATAAAAGAACTTCATGATAAAGGACAACCTGTTCTTGTTGGAACAATAACAATTCAAGGTTCTGAACTTTTATCTAAAAAATTAAATGAAATTCATATTCCACATAATGTATTGAATGCTAAATACCATGCTCAAGAAGCTGAGATAGTTGCACAAGCTGGAAGATATAAAGCTGTTACAATAGCAACAAACATGGCTGGTAGAGGAACTGACATCATGCTTGGTGGAAATCCTGATTTTATGGCAAAAAGTGAAGTACCTATAACTGATGAAAAATATAATGAAATTTTAAATAAATATATTGAGCAATGTAATATTGAAAAAGAAAAAGTTAAAGCTCTTGGTGGATTATATATTCTTGGAACTGAAAGACATGAATCAAGAAGAATTGATAACCAATTAAGAGGAAGATCTGGAAGACAAGGAGATCCTGGAGAATCTCAATTCTATCTTTCACTTGAAGATGACTTAATGAAACTTTTTGGTTCTGACAGAGTAAAAGCTGTTATGGAAAAACTTGGTATTCCTAAAGGAGAGCCTATTGCTCACAAAATGATAAGTAAAGCTATTGAAAATGCTCAGAAAAAAGTAGAGTCAAGAAACTTTGGAATAAGAAAATCTCTTCTTGAGTTTGATGATGTTATGAACAAACAAAGAGAAGCAATTTATGCTAGTAGAAATGAAGCTCTTGTTAAAACTGATTTAAAAGATATCATTACTGAAATGTTAAGAGGAACTATTCAATCTGCTGTTATCGAAAGATTTGTTGGAGAATTTAAAGATGAATGGGATATAAAAGGACTTTCTGAATTCCTTGAAGAAAACTATGGATATGAAATCACAGATTTAGATGAATATAAATCTTATGGTATTGAAGAATATGCTGAAAAATTATTTAAAGATATTGAAAATAAATATCAAGAAAGAGAAAATGAAATTGGTTCTGATTTAATGAGAGAAATAGAAAAATATGTTCTATTTGAAGTAGTTGATAACAGATGGAGAGAACACTTAAAAGCTCTTGATGGTTTAAGAGAAGGAATCTATCTAAGATCTTATGGACAAAAAGATCCCGTTGTTGAATACAAACTTCTTTCAGGAGAACTTTATGGAAGAATGCTTGAAACTATTAAAATGGAAACAACTTCATATATGTTTAAAGTAGTTGTAAGAACTAAAGATAATCTTGAAGAAACAGAACTTACAGGAGGAGACAATAATCCTGAAGGACCATGTCCATGTGGAAGTGGAAAACCATATAATAAATGTTGTGGAAGATAATAACCAAATTACAGGAGGATTAATTATGAAAAAGTTATTAGCTATTGGAGCTTTATTATTAGTTACAGCATGTAGCTCTGTTAAAGTAGCAGAAAAACATGAAATAAAAGATGAAGATATTAAAAACTGGGATGTCACTATATCAAAAGTTATAGTTGAAGAATCTCTTATCCCTGACTGGTATGGAAATCAAAATCCTATCTACTATTTACAGAAAACAGGAAAAATGAGTGAAAAAGATTTCAATTTCTTACAAACTCTTCCTAATAAAGAAGAATTTACTGAAGAAGATAGAGATAAATTTAAATCTCTTCTTAATGGATATGTTTCAAAACTTGATAGAACTTTCTATCTTAGTGATACAAATATAAAAAATCCTAAAGGACTAGTTGATAAAATGGTAAGTGAAGCACCACTTAGAATGGCAAATCCATCAAACCATATTCAAAATACAGTGGCTACTCCTGAAGAGTGGAGTGAAATAGTTGCTTTTTCTCAAAAATCTGATTTAGATACAAAAGATGTTAAAAGACTTAGAAAACTTCTTAATAAGTTTATAAAAAGAAGTGAATTCTTTAATGAAACTAGTTGGTATGGTTCTGAAATATCAGATAGATTAATGGAAATTGTTACTATATACAAAAAAGGAGCTCTTACTAAATTAGAAAGAAATAATGTAAATGCTAAAGCTCTTTACATTGCATATTCTCCATATCTTTCTGAACTTGAAAAGTGGGATGACTAATAATTAGAGTAATATAAAAATATTTATATTATTAAATAAAAGCTGAGAATAAAATTTCTACGTAAAAATATCAGCTATTTATATTAGCTTACTTATTAAAAGTTTGCTAGATAAATTACGCAGATATTTCTCTCAAAATTTTATTCTCAGCTTATTTTTGTCTTATTATAAAATTAAGGGAGATAAATATGAATAATAAAATAATTGCTGATTTACATACTCATACAATTAATTCTGATGGAACTTTTACTGTTGAAGAAATTGTTAAAAAAGCATCTGAAAAAGGACTTAAAGCTTTAGCAATAACAGATCATGATACTGTTGATGGACTTCTTGATTCTAAAAAATTAGATGAATATGAAAAAAAATATGGTGTAAAAATAATAAAAGGGATTGAAATGTCTTGTAACCTTAATGGAAAAGATGTTCACATACTTGGATATTTTTTAAATCTTGAGGATCAAAACTTTTTAAATGAACTTAGTAGAATTTCTGAAATAAGAAATGAAAGAAATCAAAAAATTGTAAAAAAACTTGCTGACTTAAATCTTCCCGTAACAATGAACGATCTTAATAAAATTGTTAAAGGAAATGTTATTAGCAAAGCTCATTTTGCTGAAGCTATGCTAGAAAAAGGATATGTGAGCTGTAAATCAGATGCTTTTAAAAATTATCTTGGCAAAAATGGTGTGGCTTTTGTTGAAAAAAGGGATTACAAACCTATTGATGCTGTTCGTATTCTTGCAAGAAATGGAGCTTTTGTTTCTCTTGCACACCCAAAACTTATAACAGAAAATACTGATGAAGTTGAAAAACTTATAGTTGAACTTGTTAAATATGGGCTTAGAGGTATTGAGGTTAATTATTATAGTTTTTCTAAAAGTGATAAAGAATTTTATAAAAAAATTGCAGAAAAATATAATCTTATTATAACTGGTGGATCTGATTTCCATGGTGGAAATAGAGTTAATGTTTCTCTTGGCGAAACAGGACTAAATTCTTCTGAGTTTGAAAATTTGAAAAAAAGTTTGAAAATTATGTAAAAAATAGCTAAAATTTATATGTAGATATATAATTTTATTGGAGGTAAAAAATGATAATTGTAACTGGTGCAGCTGGTTTCATTGGTAGTGCTTTTATATGGAAATTAAATGAACTTGGAATAACTGACATACTTGCAGTTGATAAAATGAGAACAGAAGATAAATGGTTAAATTTAAGAAAAAGAGATTATGCTGATTGGATGGATAGAGATAATCTTTTTGATTGGTTATCTGATGAAAAAAATGCAAAAAAAATTACAGGAGTTGCCCACTTTGGTGCTTGTTCTGCTACAACAGAAAAAGATGGAGATTTCTTAATGAGTAATAACTATGGTTATACTAAAAAATTATGGGAATTTTGTGCTGAACATAATATAAACTTTGTAAATGCTTCTTCTGCTGCTACATATGGTGCTGGAGAACAAGGATATGATGATGATATGACTATTGAAGAATATCATAAACTTCTTCCATTAAATAAGTATGGATATTCTAAAAAACTTTTTGATGACTGGGCTTTCAAGCAAACTAAAACCCCAAAGCAATGGATAAACTGTAAATTCTTTAATGTGTATGGTCCTCAAGAATATCATAAAGGAAGAATGGCTTCTATGGTTTTCCATACTTTCCATCAATATAAAGATAATGGTGGAGTAAAACTTTTCAAATCACATAAAGAAGGTTATAAAGATGGAGAACAATTAAGAGATTTTGTTTATATAAAAGATGTAGTTGATCTTTTGTACTTCTTCTTAACAGAAACTGTTCCATCTGGAATTTATAATGTTGGTACAGGAGAAGCAAGAAGTTTTAAAGATCTTTCTATGGCTACAATGAAAGCTGCTTCTAAAAACAATGATTTAAAAGAAGAAGATGTTATAACTTATATCCCTATGCCAGAAGATTTAAGAGGAAAATATCAATATTTTACTGAAGCAAAAATGGAAAAAATTAAAAAAGTTGGTTATACTAAAAAATTCCATACTCTTGAAGAGGGAGTTTATGACTATGTTATAAACTATCTTACTAAAGAAGATCCATATCTATAATATAAGGGAGGAAAGTTAAGAAATGAATCCTTTTTTACTTGTTATACTTCTTGGAGTAGTTCAAGGAGTAACTGAATTTCTTCCTATTAGTAGTACAGGACATATGATTCTTGTTGAGAGATTTATAAATAGTCCAAATATTAGTAAACATTTTATGGATAACTTTTTAGTTATTGTTCAATTTGGTTCTATAATTTCAGTTCTTCTTTATTTCTGGGGAGATATTCACCCTTTTACTAAAAATAAAGATGTTCTTGTTGAAAGAGTAACTTTATGGAGCAAAATAATTGTGGGAGTTATTCCTGCTGGAGTAATTGGTTTTCTTGCAGATGATTATATAACAGAAATGTTTATGGGAAATACTAAAATTGTTGCTATTATGCTTATAGTTTATGGTATCATTCTTTACTTTATAGAAGATAAAATAAAATCAAGTAAAATAACATCACTTAAAGATATTTCCTATAAAACTGCTCTTGCTGTTGGATTTTTCCAATGTCTTGCTATGATTCCAGGAACTTCAAGATCTGGGGCTACTATTGTCGGTGCTCTTCTTCTTGGACTTTCTAAAGGTGTTGCTGCAGAGTTTTCATTCTTCCTTGCAATACCTACAATGTTTGGGGCTACTCTTTTAAAACTTATGAAAAGTGGTCTTACTTTCACATCACAAGAATGGACTCTTATGTTTGTAGGATCTTTTGTTGCTTTTATAGTAGCTTATATTGTTATTAAATGGTTTATGGGATATATTAAAACAAGAACTTTCAAACTTTTTGGAATTTATAGAATAATTCTAGGGATATTGGTACTATTACTTATAAAATAAAAAAGGAGTTTAATCTTATGGATAGAGAAACTTTTTTTAGTATTTTAAATAAAGCCAAAATAATGAAAGCATCAGATATTCATTTACTGGCAAACGAACTGCCTGTATTTAGAATAAATGGTAAACTTGTAAGAATAGAAGAATATAAAAAATTTACAGAAGAGGATATGAAAAACCTATCCTCTTTTGTTACTAAAGAAGAAAATATAAAAATTCTTGAAAAAGAAAGAGAGTTAGATTTTTCTTTCAATGTAGAAAATATTAATTGTCGTATAAATATTTTTTATGAAAAAGAAAATATAGGAATGAGTATAAGAATGATTCAAGAAGAACCTTTTACTCTTGAAGAATTAGAGATAAATAGAAAAATTTATGATATTTTAGAAAAAAGACAAGGACTTATTATTATCTCTGGAAAAAGTGGTAGTGGAAAAAGTAGTACCCTTGCTGGAATTATTGAAAAATTTAATAAAGAAGAAAATCTTAATATTTTAACAATAGAAGATCCTATTGAATATATTTTTAAAAATAAAAAAAGTATAATAAGACAAAGAGAAGTAAAACGTGATACAAAAAATTTTATTGATGCTCTAAAATCTGCTCTTCGTCAAGATCTTGATGTAATAATGGTGGGAGAATTAAGAGATAATGAAAGTCTTGAGATGGCTCTTACAGCAGCTGAAACAGGACATCTTGTTCTTGCAACTCTTCATACAAATGGAGCAGTTGATACTATTGATAGAATTATCTCTGCCTTTCCTGAAAATAAAAAAAATCTTATTCAAAGACAATTAGCCTCAAATCTTATAGGAATTATCTACCAAGAACTTATTGATGGAAATGATAACAATAGAGTTCCTTTATGTGAAATGTTACATTTGAATAAAGGAATTGAAAATCTTATAAGAAATGGAAAAATAAATCAAATTCAATCTTTCATTGATATAAGTGGACGTGATGGTATGCTCAATAAAGAAGAGTGCCTTAAAGAACTTTATAAAAATAATAAAATCAGTGAAAGCCAATTTGAAAACAATATGAAAATTTTAAAAAGAAATAAAATATGATAAAAATTATTTGGAGAATTAGGTGAAAATTAATTTAGATTTTAATATAAAAGATGATACAATACATGAATTTAAAAAAGTTATGCTTCCTGATATAGAGATAGATACTTTAAATGTAAAAACTCTTGAGGAAAATAAAGATATAATCTCTCTTGAATTAAGTTCTGGAGAAAATAGTTTCATTTTTACACTAAAAAATTATAGTGATAAAATGGTAGATCAAAAAATAGTAATGATAAAAGCTGGGCTTTTAAAACTTTTCAAAAAAGTTTACCCTTGGGGTGCTCTAATGGGAGTAAGACCTACAAAGCTTGTCAGACGTTTTCTTATTATGGGATATTCTTATGAAGAAATAGATGAAATTCTTGATAAATTATATTTTGCTTTCCCTAAAAAAAGAAAACTTCTTATTGATGTTGTAAAAAAAGAAAGCCTTTATCTTAATGATAAGGCTGTTAATATGTATATAGGAATACCTTACTGTCCTACTAGATGTAAATATTGCTCTTTTGCATCTTATGAAATAAATAGTAAACTAGGAAAATTTTATGGTGAATTTGTAGAAACTCTACTTGAAGAAATAAAACTTACTGGTGAAATGCTTAAGGGAAAAAATTGTAGAATTGAATCTCTTTACATGGGGGGAGGTACTCCAAGTATCCTTACTGAAAAAGATTTAAAAAGAGTTATAGATGCTGTTTATAAAAATATAAATCTTGAACATCTAAAAGAATTTACTTTTGAGGCTGGAAGAGAGGACACTCTTAACTTAGAAAAACTTCAAATATTAAAAGATGAGGGAGTTGATAGAATTAGTCTTAACCCTCAAAGCTTTAATGAGGAAGTATTAAAAGAACTTAATAGAAATTTTGATAGAAAACATTTTGATGAAATATTTAAGGAAATCAAAAAACTTGGTTTCATAGTTAATATGGATTTAATTCTTGGACTCCCTGGTGAAAACGTTGAAGATATTTTAAGAACTCTTAATGAAGTAAGAAAATATGAAATTGATAATCTTACAATTCATGCTCTTGCTATAAAAAATGGTTCTAAACTTGTAAGAGATAAATATAAGATAACAGCTATTGAAAATGAAAGAATTGAGGCTGAGATAGAAAAACTTACTGAGGAAATGAACTTAAAACCATACTATCTATATAGACAAAAAAATAGTTTAGATTGGGGAGAAAATGTTGGATACTCTTTAGAGAGGAAAGAATCAATTTTTAACATTGAAATGATTGAAGAAAATCAATCTACTATTGCTCTTGGTGGAGGAGCTATAAGTAAAAAAGTGGAAATGATTGATGAAACTAGAGCATCTATTGTAAGATATATAAATCCTAAAGATCCATATATGTATATCTGTGAAATGAAAGATAGAATGAAGCAAAAAGAAGAATTATTTAATTTTTAATTTAAAAGGAGAGTTTTTATGAAAAAAATTCTTTCCATAGTAATCGCTTTTATTTTATTCTCATCTCTTATCTTTGGGGCTAAATATCAAATTATGTTCAGTGATAATTCATCTGGAAAACTTGATATAAATAAAGTTACTAGAGAAGAAATGTTGAGAAGTGGTATTGCTGAAAGTTATGTAAACAAGATAATTAGTTTTAGAGATGTAAAAGGTGGAATAGAAAATATTGATGAATTAAAAAATGTCAGTGGAATTGGAGAAAAAACTTGTGAAAAATTAAAAAAATTTTTTTTCATAGAAGATATTCCAAAAATAAAACCTCTTTATATTAATAAAGCTGATGATAAAATTTTA
>JAHHTB010000285.1 GCA_020024855.1 Fusobacterium sp. | reverse complement strand
GATATATTATTGATATTAAAATTCCGGAAAAAACAATCAATAAAAATAAATTCCATAAAATTTCTAATACATTAAAAAAAATCATAAAAATTGCACATAAAGTTTCACTAAATATTGATAAAATTCCTAATATTACAAGAATAAAAAATATTACCAATGCTATCTGAAAATCTGTCATATTGCTCTCCTATTCTTTTATATTTTAATAGTAAGCTTCTACTTTTTTCCCATCAAAGACTAAACCTATTTTTATTATATTATTTATTCCGTCATTTTTTAATAAACTATCATATCTTTTTTCTTCTATCTGCTCAAAAGCTTTTTTAGCTTCTTTTTCAACATCTTCTGTTTTAGCTCTCTTTAACTCAAAAATATATCCTGACCAGTTTTTATTTCTTGGTTTTAATATTATATCTGCTCTTCCATATCCTGTTTCAATATTAGGTTTCATTTCGTAATAATTATCTAAAGCGTAAAAAAAGCCAGCTAATAATGTTTGATATGGATTTTCATATTTTCTACTTGTATCATAAAAACTCATTGCATTTATTACAACATCTTCTAATATTCTAATAATAGTTTTTATATCTCTATTCTCTAATGCTTCTTTCATGCTTGCTATATTATTTCTTTCTTTAAATACTATTTCTGCAAAAAGGTTCTTAAAGAAAGATTGAATTTCTCTATTTGGAATTTTTACTAAATATGATTCATTATTTATTTTTTCCTTTACTGTTAAATATCCTGAAAAAAGCATCAGTTCCCAAAGACTATTTGGTGATAAATTATTTCCAAGAGCTATACTTTCATTAAGATATATTGTTTTTTCTTGGCCATTGATTAAACTATTAAGATCATCAAATACTGTACTATCTGATAAAAGAAGTAACTCTTTTATCAATATATTTCCTGAGGTATTTATCCAATATGCATCTAATTTTTTATATTTTATATATTTTAAAATACTCCAAGGATTATATACTTCTATATCTCCAAATTTATATCCATCATACCAAGACTTTATATCTTCTAATCTATCTTCTGTTTTATATTCAATTAAAACTGCTTCAACTTCGTTTTCTAAAAGTCCAAAGTATTCATCATAAGCTTTATCAAGTATTGTATGAACCTCTATATTATTAAGATCAGAAAATATTCCAGCTTGTGCAACCCTTATAGCCCCAGTAAGAACTCCCATTTTAAGATTTGAATTAGTTTTTAAAACAGATCCATATAATCCTTTAAAGAAAAAGACAGCCTTATCATAAAAATTATACTCATAAGCCATAGTAAGAGGTGCATCATATTCATCTATTAAAATTATAACTTTTTGATTATAATATTCTTCTAAAATTTTACTTAAAAAATTTAAGGAATCATCATAATTTCCATCAAGCTCTTCAAACCATATTTTTTCAAACTTTCTTTTATTTCTTTCATCTAAATTTTCTTTTAAATATTTATATTCTTCATATAAATTTGAAAATACTTTTCTCAGACTTACTTGCATTTCTTCCCAAGTAGTCCCCTTGATTTCTTTCATTGATATAAAAATTACTGGATATTTTCCTTGTTCATTAAAATAAAAAGATTTTTCTATTTTAAGATTTTTAAATAATTTTTTATTTTCTTCACTTCCTTTTATATCAAAAAAATATTTTAGCATTGACATATTAAGAGTTTTTCCAAATCTTCTAGGACGAGTAAAAAGTTTGACTAATGCTCCATCATTTATTATTTCTTCCACAAATTTAGTTTTATCTATATATAAATAATTTTCTGATATTAACATCTTAAAATCTTCTATCCCAATAGGAATTTTTTTCATTTTTACACCTCACTTTCCTTTAAAT
>JAHHTB010000284.1 GCA_020024855.1 Fusobacterium sp. | reverse complement strand
TCATTACATCAATAACCATTTCAAAATCTTCTAACTCACATTTCCAATCTAAATAACAGATATATCCATTTTCACTTAAAAGTAAAACCATAGCCACAACTTTTAAATTAATCATTTCTTTTTGTGAAATAGAATTTATATTATTAGAAATATAGTAAAAATTTTCATTGTTTTTTAGATATTTATAGAAATCTTCTAAAATCAACTCCAATTTTTTTATAATCTTTCTATCATTAGAAGAGAGAATTTCAGCAATTTTTAATAGAATTTTATCTGCATAAAAAGTTCTATCTTTTTTTACTCTTGGTTTTATAGCCCAACATTTTTCTAAACTATCATTATTTAATTTAAAAATATAGACTTTATCACTATTATAATCATATTCAGAATAAGTAGGAAATTTTATATTCTTATCTTTTATTCCAAATGGATTTTTAAACAGTTCATCTTTTGATATTTTTTTATCAGATAAAAGAAAATCCAACTCTTCATTTTCAAAAGTTAAAAAGTAAAACTTACTATCTTGTAAATTATCTAAAACTTGTAATAAAATAAAGGTATCAATATTATCTGTTACCTTTTCCCAAGAATATAAATCGTCATTATTTGTCATATATACAGGGGGATTTTCTAAGGATAAATCCTCTTTTTTTATTCCAGCATTCCATACACCTTGATTTTCAGTCCAAAATATTAAAAAATTATCCGTTTCTTTTAAAATATTTTCTATTTCATTTTCAGAATACTCATCTTCTTCTAACATCTCTCTTAATAAATTGTGAGAAAAATCAATATCTTCTAAATTTAACATATCACTAAAACAATGATTTATATCAAAATCTCCACATTCGTGGTAATATCTTCTCAAAACTCTAGGCAAATTAGCTTTTAATTTAATTTCTGTTTTATTTATCTGTTCCCAGCTTATTTTATAACCAGTTTTGTTATTACCGAAAACTTTTTTTAACATTGTATTATCAAAGAAAGAATTGTTATCAAGATTATCCACTCTATTAATCTCTTTTCTATATAATAACTTAACTATTTGTTCTGCTGATAAATTATATCTTTCCATATAGCCTTCCTTTATATAAAAAATGCCCATAACAAAAATATTTCTTGAATTTATCAAAAAATAATCCTTGTTATAGGCATCACCTCTCTTTAAGTTTTATTTATTTTTACCAATCTCTTTCTCTTATAGCTTCTTCTATATCAATATCAATTCCAAAATAATTAAGAATATTTTCAACAGTTACTCCTATACTATCTCTTGCTACTGTTTCTATTTCACTATCATTTTCATCAAATTCTTCTTGTAAGTCATTAATTTTTTCATAAATTCCTCCTATTCTTCATCTAATGCTTCATAAAGTTTATCTAATATGGGAATAATTTCATCAGGTATTCCCTCTCCCCAATTTGGACTTTCTAATACTTCTCCATCTAAAGCTATATACATCTCTTTAGGTATCTCAGCTTTCATCTCATTTTCATCTACTTCCTTTGTCCAATCATAGCCAGAATATACATCATTTTTAGGATTAAAAGCATATTTTTGATTTTTATAAAATCCTGAAATATAATTTTTCTCAAGAGTTTCTACAATATCAAAATCTTCTAAAATCCAACCACCATCTTCTTCACACTCTTCTCTATCTTTATATTTTTTAAAATATTGAGGATTCATATACCAATATAAAAATAGTGCTGTTCCTTTGTCAGTATCAGGTTGTTCTGCTATCCATTTAATAACTTCTTTTGAATTATCAAAGTTCCAATCTATTGCTAAAAGTTGTCTCTCTTTTGAAGAATTTTTCTTTAAATAATCAATAATTAATTCTGTTTCAATTTCATCAAACTC
>JAHHTB010000283.1 GCA_020024855.1 Fusobacterium sp. | reverse complement strand
CTTTTCATTGGGCATAAATCTCCACACATTGTACAAACCTTTTCTTCTACAAGTGGCATTGAAGATTCTCTATATTCTTTAGCTTTTTCTGGGTCAATACATTCTTTAAATTGTCCTTCCCAATCAAGTTCTCCTCTATATTTACTCATTCTATTATCCCAATCTCTTGCACCTTTTAAACCTTTTGCTATATCAGCTGCATGTCCAGCTATTCTTGATGCCATTATTCCATCTTTCATATCTTGTAAAGTTGGAAGTCTTAAATGTTCTGCTGGAGTTACATAACAAAGGAAATCTGCCCCAGATGAAGCAGCAATAGCTCCTCCAATTGCAGCTGTAATATGGTCGTATCCTGGAGCTATATCTGTTACTAATGGTCCTAATACATAAAATGGAGCATTATGACATAATTTTTTTTCTAATTGCATATTTGTTACAATTTCATGCATAGGAATATGTCCAGGTCCTTCAATCATAACTTGTACATCTTTTTCCCAAGCTCTTTTTGTAAGTTCTCCTAAAATTATTAACTCTTGAATTTGTGGTCCATCTGTTGAATCTTTTATACTTCCAGGTCTCAATCCGTCTCCTAAACTTAAAGTTACATCATATTTTCTACAAATTTCTAAAAGTCTATCATAGTATTCATAAAAAGGATTCTCTTTATCGTTTAATATCATCCATTGAAAAAGTATTGAACCTCCACGACTAACTATTTTTGTAAGTCTTTTTGTATTTCTAAGTCTATCTATACAAGCTCTATTAAGCCCTGCATGAATTGTTAGAAAATCTATTCCATCTTCACAATGTTCCTCAACCACTTTAAATAAGTCTTCAACAGTCATGTCTTTTATATTTTTTCCAAGTTTTGCAACAGCATCATACATAGGAACTGTCCCTAACATAACTGAAGATTTTTCAACTAATTCTTTTCTAAATTTTTTAGTATCTCCGAATGTACTTAAATCCATTATGGCATCTGTTCCATACTCAATAGCTTTTTGAACTTTTACCATTTCACCACAATAATCACAACAATCTTCTGAAACTCCAAGGTTTACATTAACTTTTGTTCTTGTTCCTTCTCCTACTGCTCTTGGATAAATATTCTTATGATTTTTATTAGCTGGTATTACTATTGAACCTTTTGCTAATTTTTCCATAAGCTCCTCTTTTGTCATTTGCTCATCTCTTGCTACAATTTCCATCTCCTTTGTAACAATACCCTTTTTAGCAGCTTCCATTTGTGTTGAATACATATTCTTCCTCCTTAAATTTTATAATAAAAAAAGCCCTGTACCAAAGTACAGAGCTAAATATTTTTATTCTAATTATATTAATTAAAATTAATAAGAATTAAAATTTTTGCTTCCCTACGCTGGTATTAACCATATCAGGTTCCAAGGGTCAAGATATAATCTTTCTCAGCCTTTCGGCTCCCCTAGCAATCTTCTTTTATTAAATTGTGCTTTTATTATATATTGTACAAATCTATCTGTCAATAATTTTTCTTTTAACAATGATAGATGAATATACCATTTTATCTTTGCAAAATCAATATTTTCTAAATTTTTTCAGTTTCAAAGTCTCTTTTAAGTATTCCTTTTATAATAGTTATTCTTCTAAATAGCTATTTTTTAATATTTCTCTTGCTAAATCTAATTTTCCATTTGCTTCATTTAATTTTTCCATATTTTCATATTCTGGTTTAAAAATATTACAATAAATATCTCCAACAGTTTGATATAATTGCCCAATAGGTGTTTTTATGTCAAATTCCTCTATTTTTTGAGTTTCCATATATCTAAAAAAATCTGCTAAAATCTCAATACTTTTTTCTCTTAAAATATCTCTTTGCAAATTGATTTCATATAAACTTGCCATAGCATCAACCCCTTAAAAT
>JAHHTB010000282.1 GCA_020024855.1 Fusobacterium sp. | reverse complement strand
AAATAGAGAAAATTTAAAAAAAGATATAATAAAAATTATGATTTATCCTTTAATAGTTTTAATAATGGTTATATTTTTAGTGGTATTTATGGGAGTGTATATTCTTCCTGATTTTATAAAAATAATAAAAGAAACATCACAGGATCTACCTTTTATAACTAAAATGATAATAAAATTTATAGATAATTTTTACTTTATCTTTTTTTTATTATTATTAATTTTCTTTATATGTAAATTTTTTTTAAAAAACATAGAAATACGAGAGAAATTATTTCAAAAATTAATGTTAGTTCAAAGTTTTAGATATTTTCAAAATATAATTTTTGTTTCAAATTTTACTAGAATTTTAGAGGTATTATTGTCTTCAGGAATAACTATAATAGAAGCTATTGATTTAGTAAAAGATGAAACAAAGCATATTTATTTTAAAGAAAAATTAGAAGTTGTAGAGGAAAACTTAAGAAAAGGAAAAACAATAGGGGACTCTTTTGAAAGAATTGTTATTTTTTCAAAAATAGATTTAGAACTTATAAAATCTGGAGAAGAAGCTGGTGAATTAGTGGAAACTTTTTCCATTGTAGCTTTAAAAAATAAAGAAAAATTAAAAGAAAAAATAGAACTAGGAATAAAAATTCTTGAGCCTGTAACAATAATTATAATAGGAATAATAACAGGTGGAGTATTTTTAGGTATGTATCTTCCAATTTTTCAGATGATGGATAATATTTAAATTGAGGGGGGATTAATTTATGAAAAATAAGGGATTTTCACTTATAGAGTTGTTAGTTGTACTAGGTATTATAGGAGTGCTATCAAGTTTTATAACCCCAAAAGTAATGAGCTACTTAGCAAAGGGAAAAGATACTAAGGCAGTGGCAGTTTTAGAAAGCTTGAGAACAGCATCACAACTTTATTATTTAGAAGAAGGAAAAAGTTTTTCACAAGGTGGAGTTCATGGAGAGATAACTGTTGAACAGTTTAATAAATTGGAAAAATATCTTTCAAATAATGCAAGAGATTTAATAAAAAATAATAAGATAGTAGTAGAGATTGGTGGAAGTAAAGATAGTTCTGATAGTAAAGATATAAAATACGGTGGAGAGATTGGATTTACAACTAAAGACCCAAAAGCATTAGAAAATAATGATAAATCTGATGGAATAAATATTTGGTTTAATAAAACTAACGAAATAAAAGAATTCAATTTAAATGGTAATAAATGGATAGATCTATGATAGAAGTTTTTGATATAGCTATCGTATTTTTTTTAATACTAATTTCACTACAAGATTTAAAAAGTAAAATTATTCCTAATTCTTTGACATTAGGAATAATTTTTTTAGGAGTATTAAAAATAATATTTTTACATACAAGTTTTGAGATGAGTTTTATAGGTTTTGGTGTTTATCCAATAATTTTTTTGATTATTTATGGTTATGGAAGTGATTTTTTTAAAAAAGAGATAATAGGCTTTGGGGATATAAAGCTTATGAGTTCATTAGGATTTTATCTAGGATATACTGGGATTTATAGTATTATAATTTTTTATAATATTATTTTTATTTTGAGTTTTGGTTTTGTAATCTTAGATTTTATTTTGAAAAAATATAAGAAAAACAAAGAAATAGCTTTTGCTCCATTTATATGTATAGGATTTATTCTTTATAAAATTTTGGTGAATATATGAAAAGAAAAGGCTATCTTTTTATAGAAATCATAGTAATAATGGGAGTATTTTCAACAATAATTTTACCACTTGTTATGCTTATGGACAAAAATATAAATAAAATAAATTTTATTAGAGAAGAGTATGAAATAAAAAAAATCACAGATAATCTTGAAAAAGTATTTATAAAGATATTACAAGATGATAAAAATAAAGATTTAGAATATAGACTTACAAAAGATAAAGATG
>JAHHTB010000281.1 GCA_020024855.1 Fusobacterium sp. | reverse complement strand
GAATAAAAACTCTAGTAACATTTATATAGTTATTAGAGTTTTTTATTTTATTAAATTTTCTAATTAAAATAAAAAGTTTTTTTAAAATATGCTATAATATATGTATATTTAAAAGAAATGAGGTGGCATATGTTAAAAAAGATTCCCATTGGCGTAGAAGATTTTAAGAAAATAAGAACAGAAAATTACTATTATATAGATAAGACAAAATTTATAGAGGATATACTAAATGATGGAACAGAAGTAAAATTATTCTGTCGTCCAAGAAGATTTGGTAAAACTCTTAATATGTCTATGTTAAAATATTTTTTTGATATTGAAGAAAAAGAAAAAAATAAAGATTTATTCACTGATTTATATATAGAAAATTCATTGATGATAAACGAACAAGGAAAGTATCCAGTTATTTTCATTAGTATGAAGGGAATCAGCAATTCAAATTTTGAAAATGCTCTTGATAAAATAAAAGATAAAATATCAACTTTATATAGAAACTACATTTTTTTAATGAAAAGTCTAAATGAATTTGAAACTGAAAAATTTAAAGATATTGCAAGTGGAAATATTAGTAATATTCAACTAGAAAGTTCCTTACTTTTTTTAAGTGAGTTATTATATAGATACTATAATCAAAAAGTTGTAGTTTTAATAGATGAATATGATTCTCCTATTATGACAGCTTACGAAAAAGGTTATTATAATGAAATGAAAGATTTTTTAAAAGCTTTTTATGGAGATGTTTTAAAAACTAATGAATATTTACATATGGGAGTATTAACTGGAATTATAAGAGTAGCTCAAGCAGGAATATTTTCAGATTTAAATAATTTTATAAGCTATACAACTTTAAATAAAGATTATAGTGAAAGTTTTGGATTAATTGATAAAGAAGTAGAAAATATACTTAATTATTATCAAGTTGGATATGAAATGCCTGAAGTAAAAAAATGGTATGATGGTTATAGTTTTGGAAAAAATGAAATTTATAATCCTTGGAGTATATTAAATTTTGTAAAAAATAAAGAATTAAAACCTTATTGGATAAATACAAGTTCGAATTTTATGATAAGAGAACTTTTACAGCAAGTAGGAACAGAAGGTTTAAGAAGTCTTGAAAATATATTTAAACAAAAGGATGTAGCTGTAAGAATAACAGATAATGTACAATTTGGAAATAATTTAACAGTAAGTGAAGTTTGGGAACTTATGGTGTATTCTGGTTATTTAACTGTAAAAAATAGATTAAATGATGGAAGATATTTGCTAAGAATTCCTAATGAAGAAATAATGAAGTTTTTTAAAGATGAGTTTCTTGAAGCTATATTTGGAAGTTATACAGTAGTTGATGAAATGAGAGATGCTCTCTATGATAAAAATTATTATCAAATAGAAAAGTCAATAGAAAAAGCAATACTATATGCTGTGAGCTATATAGATGTAAGTAAAAAATATGAAAATCCATATCATATGTTGTTAGCAGGATTTTTTTATGCTTTAGAAGGATATTATTTTAGTAAAAGTAATGCAGAAACAGGAGACGGAAGAGCAGACATGATATTATTTCCAGTAAAAAAATCAAAACCAGGATATATTTTTGAATTTAAAAGAGCTAAAGAAAATGAAGATATTCAAAAAGAAGCTGATATTGGAAGAAAACAAATAGATGATAAAAGATACTATTCAGAACTTGAAAGGGTTGGGGTTAAAGATATAGTAAAGATAGGTATTGCATTTCAAGGGAAAAAAGTATCTTTTAGTTATTAAAAATAAAAAATTTTAAATAGTCTTCTATGAGATTAATCTTATCATAAAGGGCTATTTTTATTATAAGAAATAAATTGATTTTTGATAAAAAGTTATTAAAGAAAATTTTTAAAATTGAAAATATCATAAGATTTAACTTAAGAAAATATATTTTTAGAATATTTGTCAATCT
>JAHHTB010000280.1 GCA_020024855.1 Fusobacterium sp. | reverse complement strand
TAGATAAAATATTTATTTTGCTTTTTATCTTATAGTTTTCCATAAAACTCTCCTAATTTTTATAATTCTCCAATTCCTTTAACCAAGTACTATAAACATCATCTATAACTGCTTTCATATCTTGATAATATTTTTCATCAAAAGTTAAATATAAATAAGCCTCTCTTTTTAATTCAGGAGAATAATATCTTTCCTTTCCAAAAATTCTTTTAGCATATTTATCTATATCTCCTGGATAAAAATTCACACTCATATTATCATAATCATAATAATATCTTATAAATTCTTTTCCTATATCATTAAAGAAAGATTTTCTTAAATCTCCTTTTAATCTAAATTTTACAAACTCTCTTAAATCAACAAAATCTTGAGAAGTGTATTTTTCAAGTTCTTTACCATAAGTTTTTAAGAAATTATCGCTTAAAAAACTATTTTCCATAGCCCAACGAAGAAAAATAGCTAAGTGATTATATATATTTATTTCTTCAACTTCTATTCCTTTAGAGTAATAATCTCCTAAATGCCACTCTGATGAATCCATAATATCATCTAGCATTTCTTTATCTTCCTCTGAATATTCAAGAACTTTTTCTCTTTGCATATCCACAACATAGTTTATTTTTTTCTCTACATCTAGTAATAATAAATTTTTCATTCCATTTTTTAAAGCAAAAGTATATTCCTCATCATATAATGGAACTATTTGATAAAATTGTAAATTTCTATTTTCAAGTTTTAAAAGTCCTGAATTTTTTTCTTTCATCTGTGGATATAAAATAGATACAGCACTTAATTTTGTATTAGAAGAAAATGATTCAAAGTTATTTTCTAAATGTCCCCATTCATAAGAAAAATAGAAAGTAAATGGAATATATGCTAAGTGCATTAATTCATCTATTACCCAATTATAATTTTTATCATCTAAATTCCAACTATTTGGTAAAGAAATCATAAGTTCTGCATAATTTGAAAAATTTTCATTATTTTGGTTATACATCTTATGCTCCCCCATTCCAAGAGTTATAAGAGTATAGTATGGTTTTTCTTTTATTGGATTAATTTGAGCTACATCTAAATATAAATCATCATATCCAACATCTTGATATATTTTTTCTATTCTTCCAAAATTTTCCTCTATAAATTTTATAATTTCTATTCTTTCATTTTCAGTATATCTCATAAAAATCTCCTCCTCTATTTTATATTTTAATAAGTGGCCTGATTTTTTATCAGGCTACCTTTAAAATATAAAGTCTTTTAAAAGAATATTAACCACTCTGAATGACTAAGTATTGCATATATAATTTTTCTTTTAGGCTCTTTATTTTTAAAAACTTTAATAGCTATGTAGAGAATACTTAAAAAATTTATAAGCAGTAAAATTCTAAAAAATACTATACTGTAAAATCCTATAAAAATTTCGGGTATTATAACAAAAACATCATAAAGTTTATTAATTATAAAAAGCTTTTTTAAATCTTTATACTTTCTTATAAAAAGAAAATATATAAAAGTATAAGAGAGAGCCATAATTAAAAATATAATAAAAACTATTTCCATTTTATTTTCCTTTTCTAAATGAGCCACTACCTCTATAAGTATTGACTACACAAGTAAAAAATTGTCCACAATGTCTGCACTTAATCATATGAACCATAATTTCATCAGCCCAACCTTTCTCAGTTTTTACTTGGTTTAGAGGGCAAGTGGATATTTCTTCAATAAATTTAAAGTCCCCACTTTCAACAAGTTGACTAATATATTCAATACATTCTAAATAAATTTCTGGTGAATCAAATTTTTTCCATAATTGAATATTTTGGCAATACTCACACATTTATATTTCCTCCTTAAAATAAAAATCTATTAAATAAAGTGATACTATAAAATTTATAAAGTATATAAGTCCCATAAAAGTTCCATTTAGAAGATTAATTGTCAAGAAAATATTTTCTCCTATT
>JAHHTB010000279.1 GCA_020024855.1 Fusobacterium sp. | reverse complement strand
TAAATCATTTATATTCCATTTACATTTTTCCATTTATTGCTAGTTCTATTATATTTTTATTTATAATTTATTTATTTTTATATTTTTATAATTCCTTTTGAAATATTTTTTTTACAAAAAAACAAAAAACAGGAAAAAGCATGGGTAATCTTTTCCTGTTTTTTGTAACTCTATTTATAAATTTTTCAAAGAAAGGCTTATTTATTGACTGGATTTTTCACATAAAAACTTCCAGTTCTATTTTTAAAAATTTTCATATAAAAAAATTCTTAATCTTTTATTTCTTTATTTTTTCTTACAAGTTATTTTACAAAATTTTTCATAAAAAATAAATCGTTAATATTCCATATACTTTTTTCTTTATTTCTATACTCTTTTAAGTTTCAAAATATAATTATTGCTATTTTTTCATAAATCTTTTGTAGGCTTGTTTCTGAATTTTTTCAGCTTTCTTTAATCCCACACTATTAAGCTTATGAATATAATTATTCCAATCTTTATCCACATCAGATACACCTAAAATCCATTTTTGTGTCATTTCTTCTGCAATAGTATAAAGTTGTGTATCTATTCTTGATAATTCTTCCATCTCTTCTTTAGTATATTTTAATATTGGCATAGGAAGTTCAACAACCCCTGCTTTTATATATAAATCAATGGCTTCTACTGCTTCTGGTGCTGCCCATTGTCTTTCATTTTCTCCATCTTGATACATTCCCAATCTATATTGAGCTCCTTCTTTTCTTAAAACTACAAGAGGTAAAGCTCCATTCGGATCTTTTAAAACCTTATCTGTAAATTTTGCTTTTCCATCAACTAATGTATAAGTATCTCCCTCTATACCAAAATTCCATAATCTTCTTCCCTCTTCACTATACCAGAAATCAAAATATTTTATTATTGACACTGGATCTTTAGAAGTACTTGATATTGACCAACCACCAAGATAATTTTCTCTTGCAAATGTCGTTGTTCTTTTTCCTTTATATTCAACAGGAAGAATTATTGAAAAATCAAATTCTGGAATAATTTTTCCAAGTTTACTATTATAACTTCCTGTACTTGAAAACCAATCACAAGTAAAACCACCAAAATTATTATGTAATATATAATCTCTTGATGAAGTATCTCTTGTAAAAACTTCAGAATCTATAAGTCCTTCTTTATACCACTTTGCTAATTCTCTTATTGCTTCTTTATATTCTTCTTGAGCTGGTCCAAAAACTGGTCCATCTCCAATTTTATTATACCAAGTATATTCCGCTTTAAAAATATCAACTAAAGAAGTAATTATCTTTTTAGATGTATTTCCTCTTAAAAAGAAAGGAATTTCATCTTTAATTCCATTTTCATTTGGATCTTTCTCTTTAAAACTTTTAAGAACTTTATATAATTCTGCTACATTTTTTGGTTCTTTAAGTTTAAGTTTTTTTAACCAGTCTTTTCTTATATAATATCCTTGAGAAGTACTTATACTATCATAATCATTATAATTTGGTATCATATATACATGCCCATCTGCTGCAATTGCATCTTTTTTATAGTTTGGATTTTCTTCCCAAAATTTCTTTATATTTGGTGCATATTTTTCTATTAACTCTTCAAGAGGAATTACCTTTTTATCTGCTCCTAATTTTTCAAGTTCTTCTGGATGTTCATATGCTATTATATCTGGTAATTCTCCTACTGAAATCATAAGATTAAAAGCCAATACTTCATCACTTTGATTTTTAGATGCTATTCCCTTTAATTTTATATTTGTCATTTCATATGCTTTTTGGTAAACAGGAAGCTCTCCATCAAAAGCCTTTCCTAAATGAATTGCAAAAATTGTAAATTCTTTAGGATTTTCACTTATTTTATTATTTAGTTTTTGATTTTCTTCAAATTGATTTTTCTCTTTTTTATTATTACATCCAATAAAAGTAAAAAGAATAATCATTCCTACAAAAAATTTTTTTAAATACATTTTCTCCTCCT
>JAHHTB010000278.1 GCA_020024855.1 Fusobacterium sp. | reverse complement strand
AGTGCATTCCAATTCTTGGATCTAAACATACTCCATTTATTATCTCTTGAGTATTCAATCCCTTCATCTCTGCATAAGTATCTAGTTCATTAAAATAACTTACTCTTAATGCTAAGTATGTATTAGAAAACAATTTTACTGCTTCTGCTTCTGTAAATCCCATAATAAGTGTTTCTATATTCTCTTTAATAGCTCCCTCTTGCAATAATTCTGCAAATTCATAAGCTTTTTTTGTTAATTCTTCATCTTTTTTATCAGTAGAAACTATAATACGTGAAGGGTATAGATTATCATATAAAGCTTTTGATTCTCTTAAAAACTCTGGACTAAATATTATGTTCTTAGTATTATATTTTTTTCTTACTGATTCTGTATATCCCACTGGAATAGTAGATTTTATTACCATAATTGCATTTGAATTTACTTTTAATACTGTTTCTATTACATTTTCTACTGCTGAAGTATCAAAATAATTTCTTTTAGAATCATAATTAGTTGGAGCTGCTATTACTACAAATTCAGCATCTTTATATGCTGATTCTCCATCTAAAGTTGCTACCAAATCTAACTCTTTAGTTGCTAAATAATCTTCAATATAATCATCCTGAATAGGTGATTTTCTATTATTTATCATCTCTACTTTCTCTGGTATAATATCTACTGCTGTAACTTTATGATATTGAGATAAAAGTACAGCTATTGATAATCCTACATAACCTGTTCCTGCTACTACTATTTTCATCCACTACTCTCCTTTTTTTATTTTAAATTGTAGTTATCCCAAATTCTAAAATATCGGCAATTCTTTGACAAGCATGCCCATCTCCATATGGGTTCTTAGCTTGTGCCATTGTATCATACATTTCTCTATTTTCTAAAAGTTCTTTAAAATTTTTATAAATTCTCTCTTCATCTGTCCCTACAAGTCTCAATGTTCCAGCAACAATTCCTTCTGGTCTTTCTGTAGTATTTCGCATTACAAGAACTGGTTTTCCTAGTGAAGGAGCTTCTTCTTGAATTCCTCCAGAGTCAGTTAATATTAAATAAGATTTTGCCATTATATTATGACAATCAAATACTTCTATTGGATCTATAATGTGTATCCTATTACAATTTCCTAATTCTTCATCAGCTATTTGTCTGACAATAGGATTCATATGTATTGGATATAGTACCTTTATATCTGAAAATTCATCCATTACTCGACGAATAGCTCTAAACATATGACGCATTGGTTCTCCTTGATTTTCACGTCTATGTGCCGTTATAAATATTAAACGACTTCCCTTTGCCCATTCTAACTCAGGATGTACATAATTTTTCTTTACTGTTGTTTTTAAAGCATCAATTACAGTATTTCCTGTAACCCAAATTTTATCTATATCTCTTCCTTCTTGTAATAAATTATTCTTTGCATTTTGTGTAGGAGCAAAATTATACTCTGAAATAATAGAAACTACTTGCCTATTAAATTCTTCTGGATATGGAGAATAAATATTATATGTTCGAAGTCCTGCTTCTATATGACCTATTGGAATCTGTAAATAAAAACATGCTAATGCTGTTGCAAATGTTGTAGAAGTATCACCATGTACTAAAACAATATCTGGCTTTATTTCTTCTAAAACTTCTTTTATTTTACTTAAAATATTTTCTGTTATATCAAATAATGTCTGTTTTTTTTTCATAATTGAAAGATCATAATCAGGAACTATATTAAATGTATCTAACACTTGATCTAACATTTGACGATGTTGACCTGTGACACATACTATTGTTTTTATATTTTTTCTTAGCTTTAATTCATTAACTAAAGGACACATTTTAATCGCTTCGGGTCTTGTCCCAAAAACAACCATTATTTTTTTCATATAACCTCCATGTTTTTTACTAAATATCTTTTAATGATATTGACTTTTTAAAAGAATACGATATAAATTCAAAATAAATAACTCCAATTATATATAAAAATATAATCACTAAC
>JAHHTB010000277.1 GCA_020024855.1 Fusobacterium sp. | reverse complement strand
CAAAAGAATTGGTTAAATGTGCTAAAAGCATAAACAGATTAGACGATAAAATGGTCAAGTTTTTTAGAAAATAAAAAATAAGGCGGTGAAAAGTTATTCACTGCCTTATTTTGGTTTAGATCCAACCACGCAATTTGTTAGCAGCCTTGCGAACTTCTAAAGAATCATCTTTGTTTGCTCGAACACCAGTGGGACAAGTAGCACATTTTTCATAAAGCCCATAGATGTCACCATGAATTCTCAGCCATCTTTCTTGACAATCTTTACATTTCTGCAAGTCCTCTTGAATTTCGTTATTAGTTCTAGCCATTTGTCGTCATTTCCTTTCCAGTTGGAATATGAGAATTAAAAGTATAAATACTTTTATATATTATAACATATATCTATATTAAAAACAAATTCAATGGATTTATAGTTTTAGAATGTTTAAAGATGTAAAAAATATATATCAAAATATAAAGTAGAAGAAATAAGGGAGGAAAGCTCTCTTATTTTTGTATAAAAGTTGTATTGACATATAAAAAGATAAAATATATAATGACTAAAAATTATATAAATTATATAAATAAGAAAGGAATCTTATGGGAATACAAATTATAATATTAATAATATTAATTTTATTAAATGCATATTTTGCAGCAACGGAAATAGCCTTTATTTCACTAAATGATGCAAAAATAGAAAAAGAAGCAAAAGAAGGAAATAAAAAAGCAAAACAAATCAAAAAAATGCTAAAAAATCCAAGCAAGTTTTTAGCAACAATTCAGATAGGAATAACATTAGCAGGATTTTTATCAAGTGCATTTGCATCAGATGCTTTTGCAGACAAATTAGCACCAATATTAAATCAACTAATGCCGTTTTTAAGCATTCCAGTATGGGGAACAATATCAATAATAATTATTACTTTAATTTTATCATACTTTACATTAGTATTTGGGGAACTAGTTCCAAAAAGATTAGCAATGAAATATTATGAAAAGATAGCATATTCAACAGTAGGAGTAATAAAATCGATTTCTATAGTAACAGCACCTTTTGTAAAACTATTGACATTTTCAACCAATATAGTTTCTAAATTATTTGGAGTAAATGAAGGCGATGAAGAAATAGTAACAGAAGAAGAAATAAAAATGATGGTCGATCAAGGAGAAGAAAAAGGAGCTATCGAAGAAAACGAAAAACAATTAATAAACAATGTATTTGAATTAAACGATATCGAAGCATCAGAAATAATGATGCATAGAACCGAAATATTTGCAATAGAAATAAATGAAGATTTATATAAAATATTAGATAAAATAGATGAATATAAATATAGTAGAATACCAGTATATGAAGAAACAATAGACAATATAAAAGGAATATTATATTTAAAAGATGTATTAAAATTAGTAAGTCTAAAAAAACAAATAAAAATAAAAGACATAATGAGACAAGCATATTTTATACCAGAAACAAAACCTATAGATGAAGTATTTAAGGAAATGCAAGTAAATAAAATTCAAATGGCTGTTGTTTTAGATGAATATGGTGGAACAGCAGGACTTCTAACAATGGAAGATATTATAGAAGAGCTAGTAGGAAAGATATTTGATGAATATGACGACATTGAAACTGAATATAAAAAAATAGATGATAATACTTATATAGTAGATGGAAATATACCAATATATGAATTTGAAAGACTAATAGAAGTAGATATGCCAGAAGGTGATTATGATACTTTATCAGGATATATAATAGAAAAGCTAGGAAATTTCCCGGAAGAAAAAGTAGTTTTAGAAGATGAAAAATTAACTTATAAAATAGAGGAAATAGAAGATAAAAAAATAAAATGGGTAAAAGTATGCAAAAATAATCAGGAAAATATAGAAGAATAAATAAAAACTAGTACAAAAGTAAAAACAGGTTACACACTAAAAAGTTGTAGCCTGTTTTTTTATAAAAGTCACTTAGTAGTCACTTTGAATGAAGTATAATAAAATTATT
>JAHHTB010000276.1 GCA_020024855.1 Fusobacterium sp. | reverse complement strand
ATATTTTACTGCATAACATTTGAACGTAATTTTTAGGAAGTTTTTGATTATTAGTGTATAAGTTGATATTAAGTTCATTACAAATTTCATCTATGCTTTTATTGTAAAATGGATTAAATTTTTCTTCTAATATTTCTTCAATAGTTTTTTTAGTTCCCTTTAAAATACTATATGATTTTTCTCCATTTTTTCCAAAATGGTTTCTAAGTAATGCAGTCATATATGAAGATTTTAAGCTATATGCTCTTTGCATTGCTAATATATCTGAAAATGGTTGATCTCTAACTGAGTTTTTATTTGCACCTTTAGAACAAGCTCCTAGATAATTTGTATCTGCTTCTGAGAGTTCATGAGCCTTCCCATTTCTTATTTTAGTAACTATAGTTTCCCAGTCTTTTTTTATAACTATTAAATCTTCCTCCGAAAATTGGTGTAGTAAAACATCGGTTATAGTATAATCTTTTTTCTCAAGTTCTTTTTTCCATTCATAAAATACTAATAATAGTTTCTCATTTTTCTTCCAAAATGAGCTAGTTTCAAATGTTTTATTATATTCTTCCATATAATTTATAATATTTAAAACTAACCTTTCTTTAGCTGAGATAGTTTTATTTTTATTTATTTTATATGGAGTAACTTTAAGCTCAACACCTACATCCGAAAAATCAGCCTCTGCTTTTGAGTTTACCTCATATCCAAAATAACTTTCTTCAACTACTTGTCCCAAATTTCCCTTTCCACTATTATTCGATAATCTATAAAATTGGTCTATTTCTCCAAAAGTTTTACCCCTTATATTTTTTGCATATTCAAGTATTGAATCTATTGATTTATCATTATAATTCATATCAAAAATTCCCCCGTGTATAATTTAAATTTTTTATAGATTAATTTTATTAATTTTTATTAAATCATCGTCAATCTTGTACTCGATATATTTATCATTATCAGATATTAAATCTACATTTCCATAATGTATTTGTCTATGATGATTAGGACATACACATATTAAGTTTTCTACTGATAACTTAGATTTTTCAGTATCTGAAACAGGTATTACATGATGTGTTTCTACATAATAGTCACCATTTTTTTTCTTAAAAGTGTATGGATTAATACCTAGCGCTTCACATATTTGACATTTATATCCCAAATACTTCTTTATTTCATTAGCGATTTTCCCTCTCTCTACAACTTTAATTAACTTCTCTCTCTTTTTGATTTCTGCATTCTGATATATTTTATTTAAAATTTTAATTCCATTTTTATCGTTTGATAATTTATCAAAATCTATAAAATCTATCTCTTTTTCTAAATTCTCACCTTGATAAGCTAAATCAATAATTTTATAAAATACACTTTCTAATAATGGCATTGTAGAACTTTGAAAGCCTTTAACTAAATACTTATCCTCACTTAATTCAGTTTTATTACTTTCATCAAATATAATAGGAGAATTTATTAAATTTTTAATTACTTTTATTTTGATTCTCCATTTATCTTCGTTTGCACCATCTGGATTTATATAAAATTCATCACTTGTATCTTTTATAAACTCTGGATTTGAAACAACTTCTACAATAGCATATATACCTGCATTTAACTTAGATTTACCTTTCAATTCTTTTTTATTTCTGTTATCTCTTCCAACTCTTATTAATCCTTTATCCCCTATATTGAATTTATTTCTATGATTTTTATTAATAGAATAATAAAAATCATAATTTACTCTTTCGCTATTTAAAAAGGAGTCCACTTCCCAAAACTTAGGATTTGTAAAAAAAGTCCATATTCCATACTGTTTTTCTATTTTTTCACAGTTTAAATTTGATATTTCTAGCATTATATTTTCTCCCTAAATTTACATAATTTATTTTTTACTCAAAAAAATAAGAGTGTTTAATTTTATCAATTTCACACTCTTATTTTATTATATTTATCTAGTTAACCTGTTGTGCTAGTTAAAAAAATTATTTTCCAGATAAAGTAAGTTGTT
>JAHHTB010000028.1 GCA_020024855.1 Fusobacterium sp. | reverse complement strand
TATATATTAATAATTTAATCAGCCCGCCAGCTAAGATTTAATACTAACATATATGATTATTAATTGTGTAGTGGTGCCCGAAGCGGGACTCGAACCCGCAAGGCATTGCTGCCAATAGATTTTGAGTCTATCATGTTTACCAATTTCATCATTCGGGCATTTCATAAATTTTCAATCCCACAAACGGACGATTTGTAAGGACGATTTATAAAACATTTCATAAAAACCTTTCAAGACAATAACTTTTAACCATTTACGAACATTCTTTTGAGTCTGTCATGTTTACCAATTTCATCATTCAGGCTTTTAAATTATTCTTTTTTACCTACACATAGTATCTTATTTTCATTTACTTGTCAATAAGTTTTTATTATAAAAAACCTTAATTAATTTTGGAATATTTTTTAATATATTGTATAATATTAAAGGAAATTAATTTTGATTTTAACAGGAGGATATCATGTTCATAGGAATTAAAAGCTGTGAAAAATATAATGATAATTATGCTGTAGAAGTAGAATATATTGACATATTTTCAACAAGAATCTACCCTGATGGAAAAGGTGGGCAACTTGGAGATAGGGGGCATATAAATAATGTTCCAATTTTAAAAGTTAAAGAAGATAAGATTATTGTTTCTGAAAAAATTCTAGAGGGAGAACATGAATATCATATTGATAATGAAAGAAGAACAGATATTGCAATGCAACATACTGCTGAACATCTTTTTTCTGGAATTGCTTTAAAAGATTATAATCTTAATAATGTTGGATTTAGAATGGGAGAGGAAATCTCTACTGTGGATTTAGATAATGATTCTATTTCTGAAGAAGTTGTTAAAGAACTTGCAGAAAAAGTTAATAAAGCTATATTAAAAGGGGCAAAAGTTCTTGGAACAACTATAATGAGAGATGAAATAGAAACAGTTTCAGGATTAAGAAAAAAAATAAGTTCTAAAATTTCAGATGACTATATAAGACTTGTTAAGATAGAAGGGTATGACCTTTGTGCTTGTGCTGGTTTTCATGTGGGAGATATTAAAGATATCAGAGTTTTTAAAATACTATCAACAGAAAGAATAAAAGGAAAATATACTAGATTTACTTTTATAGCTGGAGATAGAGCTTTAAAAGATTATAATAAAAAATCTGAAATTATTAAATCCCTTAATCACACTTTTAGTTGTCGGGATAATGAAATTTTAGAAAAATTTGATAATTTCAAAAAAGAATATGAAATTTTAAAAAAAGATTACACTCAACTTGCACATAAATATGCTTTAAATATTAAAGAAAATATTTTAAAAGATGCACTAGAAATTAATTCTCACAAATTAGCCATCTATAATGGAGATAAAGTTATTATTGATGAACTAAAAAAACTTTTTACTGAAAAAGATTTTACTTTCGTTGGAATTTGTGAAGACTCTACTATTATAGTTAGTGAAGATATAAATTGTTCTCTTCTTATAAAAGAAATTTTAAATACAGATTTATCTTTAAAAGGTGGTGGAGGAGCAAAGCAAGGAAACATAAAAGGAATGGTTGATAAAGAAATTATAATCTGTAGTTTTAAGAAAATTTTATAATTTTTCATAATTTTGCCATAATTACATTCTATAATTATTTATCTCATTGTTTTTTTATTGTTTATCTGCTATAATAAAGCTTAGACTTTATTACATTCGGAGGAAAAATGGAAGATTTTAAATTAAATTTATTAAACCTTGATGAAAAAGAAATTACTGATTATATACTTTCTCTTGGTATGAAAAAATTCTATGGAAAACAAATTTTTAATTGGCTTCATGGAAAATTAATAAGAAATATAAATGATATGTCAAATATATCTTTAAAAGATAGAGAGATGCTTTTTGAAAAAACTTATATCCCTCTATTTAACCTTATGGATCACAAAGTTTCTAAAATTGATGGAACTGAAAAATTCCTTTTCAAACTTGAAGATGGAAACACAATAGAAACAGTTCTTTTAAAACATAAAACTAGAAATACACTTTGTGTTTCAACACAAGTAGGGTGTCCTGTTAAATGTGCTTTCTGTGCAACTGGAGCATCTGGATTTGAAAGAAACTTAGATGTACATGAAATTATTAACCAAGTATACACTATTGAAAGAAGATTAAGAAACAAAGGTGAAAGTATAAATAATATTGTATTTATGGGAATGGGAGAACCTTTATTAAACCTTAATAATTTAATGAAAGCTATTATTCTTTTATCACATGAAAATGGATTAAATATTTCAAAAAGAAAGATAACAATATCTACATCTGGAGTTGTTACTGGAATTGAAAAACTTCTTGAGGAAAAACTTCCTGTTGAACTTGCTATCTCTCTTCATGCAGTTTTTAATGAAAAAAGAGATCAACTTATCCCTATAAACAAAAAATTCCCATTAGAAGATCTTTTCACTGTATTAAAAGAGTATCAAAGAATAACAAATCGTAGAATAACTTTTGAATATATCTTAATAAAAGAGTTTAATGTTTCTGATACAGATGCAAATGTTCTTGCTGACTTTATGCATGAATTTGATCACACATTAAATCTTATCCCTTACAACCCAGTTGTAGAAAATGATTTTGAAAGACCTAGTCAAAAGAAAATAGAAAAATTCTATAACATTCTTAAAAACGACAGAAAGGTTAATGTTGTTATAAGAGGAGAAAAAGGTACTGACATTGATGGTGCTTGTGGTCAATTAAGACAAAGAAATGCAAGATAATATTTAATAATAAATCTGGAGATTAATGTTATGTGGAAAAAAATACTAAAAATCACTGCTGGCATTATTATTGCAACAGGACTTATAGGAGTTATAGCTATCTCTCTTATAGTTAGTCATTATAAAAAAGAAATACCTAATATATCTCAACTTGTTGAGTCATACACTCCATCTATCCCAACTGAAATTTATGATAGAAATGGAAAAATAATTGATGTTATTTACAAGGAATCTAGAGTTCCTATTAAATTTGAAAATGTTCCTAATGTTGTTAAAGACGCTTTTCTTTCTGTTGAGGATAGAAGATTCTATAACCACTATGGTATAGATCCTTTAGGACTTATAAGAGCTATCTTTGTAAATACTATTTCTGGAAAAACAAAACAGGGAGCAAGTTCATTTACTCAACAACTTTCTAGAAATGCTTTCCTTTCTCATGAAAGAAAACTTTCTAGAAAAATAAAAGAGGCTATCATTACTATTGAAATTGAAAAAAGATACACTAAAGATGAAATTTTTGAAAAATATCTTAATGAAATATATTTTGGTGATGGAGATTATGGAATAAGAAGTGCCTCTCAATCTCTATTTAAAAAAGAGCCAAAAGATCTTAATATTCCTGAAAGTGCTATGCTTGCTGGTATGCCTAATAGACCAGGAGCATACAATCCAAGAAGAAATTTAAAACTTTCTTTGGGAAGAATGCAAGTTGTTCTTGGGCAAATGCTTAAATATGATATGATTTCTAAAGAAGAATATGATAAAGCTATGAGCCACAAATTTATTCTTGAAGAAAGATTACCAAAAGATTTTGATTTTAGTAAAGTTGATAAAAATACAACTACTATTGTATATAAAAAAGGATTTGTAAATAAATCTAAAGTTCCTAGCTTTACTGATACAATTCAAGAGATTCTTCTTAAAAACTTTGATGAAGAAACTATCTATAATGGTGGGCTTAAAGTTTATACTACTTTAGACTTTGATATACAAAAAGTAGCTGAAGAAACTTTTAATAATTATGAACCCATGGTTAAAGATAAAGAACTTCAGGGGGCTATGATTACTATAAATTCATCAAATGGACATGTGCTTTCTATTGTTGGTGGAAAACATTTCCAACCAGGAAACTTTAACAGAGCTCTTAATGCAAAACGTCAAATCGGTTCTGCATTTAAACCATTTGTATATCTTACTGCCATCATTGATGGAAAAAGTGAAAATACTATTGTTGAAGATTCGAGAGTTATTTTTGGAAATTGGGCTCCTAAAAATGTTGGAACTTTGTATAGAAAAAATTCTACTCTTTTAGAAGGACTTGATAAATCTGTCAATATGATTTCAATAAAACTTCTTAAAGATGTGGGACATGAAAAATTAAAAGAAACAATTGCAAAAACAAAAGCAAATCTTAACCCACCAGAAGATTTAACTGCTTCTTTAGGTTCTCTTGTTGGTACACCTATGGAGCTTGCTAAAGCATATGCAGTTTTCTCAAATGGTGGATATTCTATTGAGCCTGTTTTTCTTTTAGAAGTAACTGATAGAAATAATAATACTCTTTATAAGGATACACCTAAGATTGAAAAGTCTTTTGAGCCTGAAGATATTGCTCTTATGACAAATCTTCTAATCAGCTCTACAAAAACAGGAACAAGTCATGCTGCCCAAGTTAAAACAAAACATGGAAAATATATTGAGCAAGGTGGTAAAACAGGAACAACAAATGATTCTCGTACTGTTTGGTATGCTGGGTTTACTCCTGAACTTGTTACAACGATCTATCTTGGATATGATGATAACTCTAAAATGGGAAATACTACAGGAGGAGCTATAGTTGCTCCTTTATGGAGAGATTTCTATAAAAAAATTATTGATAATGGTTACTATACTCCAAGTCGCTTTGAATATATTGATAACCTTGTGACAAATGGAAAACTTTATTATCAAGAATTAAATCCATTAAATGGACTTATCACTAATAATGGTGGAAAAAAATTCCTACTTAGAAATAATAAGATTCAACTTGAACATGATGGAAAATATCAAAAGAGTATAAGAGATATTCTTCATTGAGAGTATAAATAATTTATATTTTCTCTCATTTTTATTATTAATTTAAAAGGGCTGTTACAAATTAATGATTTTTAATCATTAATTTGCTCAGTTCTTTTTATTTTAAAAGAAAAGTGCTGAGAAGAAAAACTTCTTTTCAGCACTAGCCCCTTTATAGATATATTTTTTTGAAATAATTATTTATTTCATCTTGAATTTTTTCAGAATAATTTTCTATCTGTTTTTTTACAAGAGTTTCAATATATGAAATCTCATTTAAATTTTCTTTTGATGGATAGAATAGAGGGACTTGTTTTAAAGGTGTAGTGTAAAATTCTAAGTTGTACCCCTTATGTTTTCCATTATTTCTGTACCACCTGTAAAAAATATCAGAATTAAGATAACCTAAAATATAAAATAAATTGAAACTTTTATCTTTTAAAGTGAGATAATATATATCAGCACTTCCATAAAATTCAAAATTACTATAAGCAAAGAAATTGGTTTTACACCTTTGTCTTACAAGGATTTTTTCACTACTCATAATTTCTTTATCTCTTGCCCATGATAGTTGCCACCATTTAAGAAATCCTTTTTGTACCTCTCTTCTCTTAGAGAGAGCCTCTTTATGAGGAAGAAAAATTTCTTCAAGTTCTTTTGATATTTTTTTATCCTTATCCATATAATAAATCCAAAAATAATTATCTTTTATACAGTTATATTTGAAAATATCTTTATTTTTATAAAATGGTTTTAAGTAATCTTTAAATTTTTCATTATATTCTTTAGTGACAAAAGCCTTATCATATCCTGTTACAATCCCTTGATTGATATTAAAAATATCTCCAAGTTTGAAATTACTTTTTGAAGCTACTTTTTCATTAAAGATTTGATTTTTTTTATCAACTAAAATAATATTTCCTTTTTCATCGTAAATATTATTATTTTTTAAAGTAAAAATGTTTTCTTCTTTCTCAATATTTATTTCTTTATTGCTTTTATCAGTAGATTTTTTCCAAGAGAAAATCATATTATGTTGTCCAAGAGCATTTTTAAAAATAGAAACATTATAGTCAATTATATTTGTATAATATCCTTCTTCTCTTAATTTATTTCTAAGAATTACAGCACTATTAGCTTTTAACCAATAATTTGTAGTTACATAGACTAAAATCCCATTATCTTCTAAAAAATCAATTCCTTTTTCAATGAAATAGTAAAGATAATCCATCTTACTTTCATAATATTTTTTTCCAAAATCTGTTTCTTTTATTTTTTTAAATATTTCTTGATGATTTTTTTCTCCTAAATAAGGGGGATTTCCAATAATTATATTATATTTATTATTTTTTATTTCAGTGAAAAGAGAATCTTCTACAAAACCTAAAATTTCTCCTGTAAGATTATATTTTTTTAAAAGGCTTTCCCCCTCTTTTTGAAAAAGATAAAAAGCATTGCTATCAATATCATATCCATTTATCCAAGAGGAAAGAAAATAATATTTTCCACTTATTTTTTTAGAAAGTTTTATAAGTTTTTCCATGATAGAAAGTAAAAGATTTCCTGTTCCACAAGAAAGATCAGCTATTTTTATATTATCTAATTTTTCTTTTGTATATTCTTCATAAAAATAATTTTGTAAAGCAAGTTCAGTTATAATATTAGCATACTCTGAAGGAGTATACACTTTATAGTTTGAAATTCCCATTTTAGAATACCTCTAATTTTTTCTTGTAAAGAGAATAACCCCATAAAATAAGATAAACACCACTGAAAACTAAAAGTTTTAAAATAATATTTTTTAAATAGAAACTTGCTAAAATAGCAATCAATGAACTTATAACTGTTTTTATTAAGAAAATATAAATAGGTTTTAGGTTAATTGAAATATATTTCTTTCTAAATGTATATAAAAGTAGAGAGAAATTAACCATAGAAGCTATTGAAGTAGAAAGAGCAAGTCCTTTGTATGCCATAGTTTTTATTAAAAGAGCATTTAAAAGAATATTTATAACTATTGCAGTGATTGAAAATTTAACCGGATCCCTACTGTTTTTCATTCCATAAAAAGCTCTAGTCATAAGGTGTATTGCTGTATAAAAATAAAGTCCTAAAGAATAATAGAAAAGAGAATCAGCAGTTATTTTTACAGCTCTACCTCCAAATTTTCCATATTCAAAAATAAGTCTTATTACATCTTCAGCATATAAAGTAAGAACCACTGTTGATGGAATAACTAAGAAAAGAAGAATATTAAGTCCTTTTTTAATATCCTCTTCAACAGCAGAGAAATTTTTATCTACAATTTTTCTTGATAGAGCTGGATATATAACTGTTGAAATAGATATTCCAAAAACTCCTATTGGAAGATTATATAAACGTGTTGCATTTTCAAGAGCAGACACTCCACCTGTTTCAAGATATGAAGCAAAAAATTGGTCAACAATTGTATTAAATTGTCTAGCCACAATTCCTACAAGCATAGGAAGCATAAGATAGAATATTCTTTTTAAATATTCATCTTTAAAATCAATTTTAAACTTATATATTCCAACTCTTTTGAAAAATTGAGGAAGAACTATAAGAAGTTGAAGAAGCCCTCCTAAAAGAACTCCATAAGCCATAGCCTTTATACCATAAGTTTTTCCAAAAAATATTGCTCCTCCAAGGATTGCTATATTAAAAAATATAGATGTTGATGCTGGGATTGCAAAACATTTAAAGTTATTAAGGACAGCACAAATCATTCCTGAAAGGCTTATAAAAATAAAATAACATGACATTATTTTTAAAAGATTAGATGCAATAGTTTTTGTTTCCAAAGAAAATCCACTTACTATAATTCCTATAATTTGATCAGAAAATATTATCATTAAAATAGAAATGATAACGGAAAAAATAAAAACTATGTTAAGGATAGAAAAAATAAATTTTTTTCCCTCTTCCTCACCATATTTTCCAACTTTTTCATTGTACATGGGAATAAAAGATGTTCCCAAAGCTCCCTCTCCAAGAAGTTGCCTAAAAAAATTACTTATTTTAAATGCACTAAAAAAAGCATCTGTCCCTGCTGATGCACCAAAATAATATGCAACAACAACACTTCTAGCAAGACCAAGTACTCTGCTGACTAATGTTATCAGCATAACCAGTATTCCACTTTTAAACATTGAACCTCCACATTAATCAGCAATCTATTTTTTTAATAAATATTTTTTTATCTTCTTGAGATATAATATCAATTTTTCCCTCTTTATAAATATCAAGGAGAGCAAGAAAAATATAGACTAGATGAATTCTATTTTCTGCTCTTGAAAATATTTCATCAAGAGAAAGAGGTTTTTCAAAAAGAATAACCTTTATTTTTTCAATTTCTTCTTCAACAGAATAAATTTTTTCATACTTTATTTCAATTATATCTTCATCAACAACTTTTAAATATTTTTTATAACTATTAAAAATATCTTCTACTTTTAAAGAATTAAGATCGTATTCTTTAGCTTCAGTTTTTCTTATTTTTCTTCCCTCTTTACGAGAGTAAGAGATATTAAACTCACTTCCCATATTATTTATTTTATCAGCTACATCTTTAAATAATTTATAATCTTCAAGTCTTTGTTTTAATGCTTTTTCTGTTTCCATTTCTTCATTTATATGAAGAACAGACATAGCTTTTATTTCAAGAAGTTCTGTTGCAGTAAGAAGAAACTCCACCTTTATTTCAAGATTATCTTTTTTAGATCTTTCAAGAATAGCAAGATATTCATCAATAAGTTGTGAAATTCTTACTTCTGATATTTTTAATTTCTTTTTATCAATAAGATAAAGTAAAAGCTCTAAAGGACCTTCAAAATTATCTATTTTAAGGAGAATATCATTTTTATTTTCAATAGTTTTTTCAAAATTTTCAATTTTATTTTCCATTAGAATAATTTCTCCAATTCTCAACATCTTTTTGTATTCCTTCTTTTAATTCATCAAATGAATTAAATTTTTTTTCAGGTCTCATAAAATGTTCTATATTGACAAAGATTCTTTTTCCATAAAGCATCTCATTAAAATCAAGAATATGAACTTCAACACTAAGTTCACCTGGCTTAAGTGTAGGATTTTTACCAATATTTATAACAGAAGAATATTTTTTATCTTTTTTCCCTTCAATGATAGTACTACCGCCAAAAATTCCAAAAGGTGGATATACTTTATTTACAACTTTTAAATTTGCTGTAGGGAAACCAAGAAGTCTTCCATATTTTTTTCCATGCTCAACTATTTCAGAAATTAGAAATGGTCTTCCAAGAAAATAATTAGCAAGTTCAAGTTCTCCATTAAGAATAAGATTTCTAATAAGAGTGGAACTTAAAACATATCCCTTACATTCAACAGGTGGAACTTCATTAACTATAAATTTTTTTTCTTTACATACACTTTTTAAATATTCAGTATTTCCTGCTCCTTTTTCTCCAAAAGTATAGTTGAAACCAACAAATATTTCTTTTACTCCAAGGGCATCAATTAAAATATCATCAATAAATTGTTCTTTATCACAATTTGCAAATTCTTTGTCAAAAGTTTGAAGAACAACATAATCAACTCCCATTTCTTCAAGCAAATATAATTTTTCTTGAAGAGTATTTATCATTTTAGGAACTCTTTCAGGAAAAATTATTTCAAGAGGGTGGTTAGAGAATGTAAATACAACAGATACACCATTATTTTCTTTTGCTTTTTTTACTGCTTCAGAAATTAGAACTCTATGTCCCTTATGCACCCCATCAAAAGTTCCAAGAGCTACATAACTATTTTTTAGTTTTTCATTTCCTTTTAAAATATCTTTAATTATTTTCATATTAATTGTATTACTCCTTTGGTTGTTCTCCATTTTCCTCAAGAAGTTGGTTATATATTTCTTCTATTCTCCTGAATCTATTTCTTATTCCTGATTTTGAAATACCAATTATTTCTGCCAGTTCTTGAAGAGAGCTTTCAGGATTCTGAAGTCTTAAAAAAGCTACCTCCTCTAAAACAGGAGTCAAATTATTTATACCCATTTTAGCACCAATATAATTAATTTGTTTTATTTGTCTAATTCCTGTATTAAGAGTTTTTGTTTCATTAGCAACTTCCCAATTCATTTCTCTTATTGTTTTATTTTTTAAATCTTTCATCATGGTTGTTTCTTCATATTTATAGAATTCTTTTATAGAACCATTTATTACAAGAATGTCCATAATATCTTCTGAATTTCTTAAATAAACAAGATTTTTATTTCTTTTTTTAGTTTTAGAAACTTTTTTTCCAAGTTTAATTAAGATTTCATAAAGTTCATCAGCAATACTTTCATTATCAATAAAAAAATCAAGAGCATACTCTTTTTCAGGACTTTTTATATAACCAGTTGAAAGGAAAAGTCCTCTAATAAAACCAGCTATTTTTTCTTCATCTTCTTGAATATTTTTATCTCTATAATCATCAAGAAGTTTTAAAAAATTTTTAAAACCCTTTTGATTTAAAATACCAATAATATATATATTGTGTTCACCAAAATTTTTACTTGTAGAATATTTTACATTTAATTTTAATTGAGAAATTTCTTTTAAAATTTTATATACTCTATTAGCAAGTTCAATACTTTCAAGTTTTAGCTCTATATGATCAGGAAAAATTGCATTTTTAGCATCTAAAATACCTCTAAGTTCTGCTATTTTTCCTTTTAGTGTATATTCATTTTTTTTTATTATTTCGTTTTTTACTTGATAAGTATAGGACATTTGAAATCTCCTTTCCTATTTTGCTTCTGCCCAGTTGTTACCAACAGAACTATTTACCTCTAATTTAACATTCTTAAACTTAATACTATTTTTCATTATATTTTCAATAATAGTTTTATATTCTGTAACTTTTTCATCTTTTATTTCAAAAATAAGTTCATCGTGAACTTGAAGAAGCATTTTTATATCTTCTTTTCCTTTTAAAAATTTATAAAGTTCAATCATAACTTTTTTTATAATCTCAGCAGCTGTTCCTTGAATAACAGTATTAACAGCCATTCTTTCACCTTGATTTTTTATATTTTTATTTCTTGAATGAATATCTTTTATTTCTCTTCTTCTATTAAAGTATGTTTCAGCATAACCTGTTTCTTCAGCATTTTTGATAATTTTAGTTTCTAATTCTTTAACTTTTGGATATTCTGTAAAATATTTTTCAATATAGTCTTCAGCTTCTTTTCTAGTAATTTTTAATTCTTTAGAAAGTCCAAAGGCAGTTTTTCCATAAATAATACTAAAATTTACAATTTTTGCAGCTATTCTCTGCTCTCTTTTTACTTCTTCATTTTCAGAAAGTCCAAATATTTTTCTAGCTGTAAGATCATGAAGATCTTTTCCCTCTCCATATGCTTTTACAAGATTTTCATCTTCTGAAATTTCAGTTAGCACTCTTAATTCAATTTGAGAATAGTCTATACCTAAAAGTTTATAACCTTTTTTAGCAATAAATCCCTCTCTTATTTTCATACCATCATCTGTTTTTACTGGAATATTTTGAAGATTTGGATCAGAAGAAGAAAGTCTTCCTGTTGCTGTTCCTGTTTGATTAAAGCTTGTATGAATTCTATTATTTTTATCAGCAACTTTTGGAAGAGCATCAATATATGTTGATTTTAATTTAGAAAGTTTTCTATATTCAAGAATATATTTTGCAATATCTTCTCCTCTTGCTTCAAGTTCTTCAAGAACTTCTACATTTGTTGAAAGTCCTGTTTTTGTCTTTTTAACAGGAGTGATATTAAGATTTATAAATAAAACTTCTGAAAGTTGTTTTGGAGAATTAAGATTAAATTTTTCACCAGCAATACCATATATTTTTTCTTCAAGAACATTTAATTTTTCAGTAACTTCAATGCCAAAATTGTGGAAATACTCAGGGTCAATCATAATTCCCTCTTCTTCCATACTATTTAAAACTTCAATAAGAGGTGTTTCAATTTCTTTTAAAACAGTAATAAGATTTTTTTCTTCAAGTTGATGTTGTAATGAAAAATGAAGTTCTTTTATAGCACTTGCTCTTTCACAAAGATAAGTACCATATTTTTCTATATCAACTGTTTCAGGCTTTTCTTTTCCAAAAATATCTTCATATTTTTTTATTTCTTTTATACTTTCAGTAGTAAGCATTCCATCAATACTTTCTTTTGTTTGAGCAGTGATAAGATGATATGCAAGCATTTCATCAAATTCCATATTTTTAGTAGGAATTTTATAGAAGTTTCTAAGAATATTTTTAAAATTATATGTTACAAATTTTTTATCTAAAGAGAAAATTTTATTAAGAAGCTCTTTATTAAGATTTCCATATTTTTCTCCTATTTTTAATGTATGATAAAGAGGAACATAATAATCTCTTGCATCACTAGAAAAAGATATTCCAACATTCTCTGTATAGAAGTATATATTTTCTTCAGAGTTTAAATCTTCAAACATTTCAGAAAATTTTTCATCTGTATCAACAAAAATTATTTTATTATCTTTTACTTTTTTAGTTTTTATTTCATTTATACTCATATCAAAAAGTCCTAATTGGCTATTTGAGTTAGCAGTATTTTTTTCTTTAGTAACAAACTCTTCTTTTTCTTCCAACTCTTCAGTAAGCCCCATTCTTTTTATAAGAACTTTGAAGTTAAGTTCTTTGAAAAGAGTCAAAAGTTTTTTATTATCAATATGATATTTTAAATCTTCAATTTTTATATCAAGTGGAATGTTAGTTTCAATCTGTGCAAGTTTCCTACTTAAAAAAGCAATCTCTTTATCTTCCTTGATATTATTAATAAGAGATGGACCTATTCCAGAAATCTCTTTTAATGAATCTACATTTTCATAAATTCCCTCAAGGTTTCCGTACTTTTCAAGCATAGGTATAGCTTTTTTTGGACCTACTTTTCTTACACCAGGAATACCATCACTACTATCTCCAATAAGCCCAAAAAGATCAGGTATCATTTCAGGATAAACACCTAAATATTCTTTTACATCTTCATTAGTCGAAAGGATTTTAAATCCTCCACCTTCCCCTTTTCCAAGAAGAGCAATATTTATATTTTTATCAAGAAGTTGTGCTAAATCTTTATCTCCAGTTACAATAAAAATTTCATAGTCATCTTTAGAGAAATTTTTTCCTATTGTTCCCATAACATCATCAGCTTCATATCCTGAAATTTTAAATCTATTTATTCCAAAATAATCTAAAACTTCTTCAATTCTATCAACTTGAACAAGAAGATCTTCAGGCATAGCCTCTCTGTTATTTTTATATTCACTATATATTTTACTTCTTTTTAATTCAGATCTTTTTATATCTTGTGCTGCTCCTATATAATCTGGAGAAAATTCCTTCATAATATTTAAAAGGGTATTAGTAAATCCAAAAACTGCTCCAGTAGGCTCATTTTTTGTTCTAAAATTCATATTTCCATAGAAAGCTCTATACATAATTGCACTGACATCTAATAATACTATCCTTTTCATTTTTTTCCTCCACTTTTTTATTTCCTTATCAATTATATCATAATTAACAGTAATATTGAATAAAGAGTTCAGAAGAAATGAAAGTTATGTATAACAATTTTCGTTGTTTTTAATCTGCTTTTCTGTTATAATTATTATTAATTAATTATGAATTACTAGGAGGGAAATTATGAATTTAGTTATTCTAACAGGAAGATTAACAAGAGACCCTGAACTAAAATTCGGTCAGAGTGGTAAAGCCTACTCAAGATTTTCTTTAGCAGTAGATAGACCTTTCCAAAAAGGTGAAGCTGATTTTATAAACTGTGTTGCTTTTGGAAAAACAGCAGAACTTATAGGTGAATATCTTAGAAAAGGAAGAAAAGTAGGTGTTCAAGGAAGAATTCAAATGAATAGATATGAAATGAATGGAGAAAAAAGAACTTCATATGATGTTTTAGTAGATACAGTTGAATTTCTTGAAAATAAAGGTGGAGCTGAAGATTCTTCATATGCTGGAAACTATAATGAGGGATATCAAAAAACTGCTGAACCTGTAAAATCTGCTCCAGTTGGAAATGATTTTGAAGATGATGAGTTTCCATTCTAATTTTGAAAAAATAAATTAAAAAGTTTAAAACTATTTAATAAATATTAAAGTTTTTGGAGGTATTAATGAAAAAGAATAGTATTCTTATACTAGATTTTGGTTCTCAATATAACCAATTGATAGCTAGAAGAATAAGAGAAATGGGAGTATTTGCAGAAATAGTTCCATATTTTGAACCAATTGAAAATATTGTGGCTAGAGAGCCAAAAGGAATTATTCTTTCTGGAGGACCTGCTTCTGTTTATCTAGAAGATGCCTTTATGATAGATAAAAAATTATATGATTTAGGTATTCCAGTTCTTGCTGTATGTTATGGAATGCAACTTACAACTCACCTTTTAGGAGGAACAGTTGAGTGTGCAGATAAGCAAGAATTTGGTAAAGCTGAACTAATTTTAGATGATGCAACTAATCCATTATTTGAAGGAATTCCTAATAATTCTCAAGTTTGGATGAGTCACCAAGACCATGTTACTAAACTTGCTCCTGGATTTGTACAAATTGCTCATACAGATTCTTGTATAGCTACTGCTTGCAATCCAGAAAAAAATATTTACTGTGTACAATTCCATCCAGAAGTTACTCACAGTGAATACGGAAAAGAACTTTATAGAAACTTCGTATTTAATATAGCTAAATGTGAAAAGAACTGGAGCATGACAAACTATATTGAAGATACAATTGAAAAAATAAGAACAACTGTAGGAGATAAAAAAGTTCTTCTTGGACTTTCTGGAGGAGTAGACTCTTCTGTTGCAGCAACTCTTATTCATAAAGCAATTGGAGATCAATTAACTTGTATTTTCGTTGATACAGGACTTTTAAGAAAAGATGAGGCATTAAATGTTATGAAAGTTTATGGAGAAAACTTCCATATGAACATAAAATGTGTAAATGCTGAAGCAAGATTCCTATTTAAACTTGCAGGTGTTTCTGATCCTGAAGCTAAGAGAAAAATAATAGGAAAAGAATTTATTGAAGTATTTAATGAAGAAGCTGGAAAACTTACAGATGTTGATTTCTTAGCACAAGGAACAATCTATCCTGATGTTATTGAATCTCAATCAGTAAAAGGTCCATCTATGACAATAAAATCTCACCACAATGTTGGAGGACTTCCTGAAGATATGAAGTTCACTTTACTTGAGCCTTTAAGAGAATTATTTAAAGACGAAGTAAGAGCAGTTGGAAGAGAGTTAGGAATTCCTGACCATATGATAGATAGACACCCATTCCCAGGTCCAGGACTTGGAATAAGAATTTTAGGAGAAGTTACTAAAGAAAAGGCTGATATATTAAGAGAAGCTGATAAAATATTTATTGAAGAATTAAGAAATGCTGACCTTTATAATAAAGTAAGCCAGGCTTTCGTTGTTCTTCTTCCAGTTAAGTCAGTAGGAGTTATGGGAGACGTAAGAACTTACGAATATACAGCTGTTTTAAGATCAGCAAATACTATTGACTTTATGACTGCAACTTGGTCTAGACTTCCTTATGAGTTCTTAGAAAAAGTTTCAAATAGAATTATCAACGAAGTTAAAGGAATTAACAGATTAACTTATGA
>JAHHTB010000275.1 GCA_020024855.1 Fusobacterium sp. | reverse complement strand
TATTCTATAAGAAAAATGGTAATACAGATAGTTGATAAATTACTTCTTCTGGAAGTCCCACAGGTTTTATTGTGAATTTATAAACATATAAATTTTTACTTCCTTTTATATATACTGATTTTTTATTTTGGTTATTTTTTGTTGTTCCCTCCCAAAAATACATCCTACTATACTTTTCATCTGCCTTAGAATTTGAGTTTTTATATTGAACTATTGGAAAACCATTTTCTTTATTTATAGTAAATTCAGCTTGAACTACTCTACAAGCACTTCCATCTTTTAAAGTGGCTTTAGAATTACCATACTTATCTGGTTTAGCATACATACTTTTATTATCATAAATAGCTAAAAGAGATGCACCATCTAAAATTAATTCCACTTTAACAGACTCTAACTTTAAATCATAGTCTTTCACATTAAATGCAAATTTCCATTCCCAATTATCAGCAAAAGTATCACTGTCTTTAGACAATAACTTAGTTAATTCAGCACCATCATTAAAATCAATCCCAACCTTAGTTATTGCAAAGTGCTTAGATTCTGAAGTTACAGGAGATAAATACATTTTTTCCCCTTTCTCATTTTTTACTTCATACTTTGATACTACTTGTCCATTTTCCACTTTTGGTAATTGTGAACAACCTAGAATAAAAACAGATAAAAATAAAACAAATAACTTTTTCATTGTGATTCCCTCCTTTTTATAATATAGAACTAAATCAATTTTATCACACTTTAATTAACTTTTAAATTAATTAGTAAAATATGATAGAATATAGATACATAGCTATACAATTATCACAGCACATAAGATTAAAAAATAATAATTTTCACATAAATTATTTATATTTTTTAATAGGACTTTTTATATAAAAATAAAAAATTATAAAAAAGGAGAGATAGTCTTTGGATTTTGAATTAATAAATAAAGAGAAAAATGAAGTTACAACCAGACGTCGTAAGAAGAGGGAAAAAGAGAATAAGAAATCTATATTTGAGATATATAAGAGTGAAAAGACAATGAAAGATTATCTTTTTTATCTAAATGATTTTCTTCTTTTTGTATATGATAATGGAGAACCAATACAAAGAGATGAGATTGTAGAACTTATGTCTGATATTACAGAGGAAGATGTAGAAGATTATCTTTCACATCTTTTGTATGAGAGAAATCTAAAAAAGACGTCAGTTAATAAGATTATATCGGGATTAAAATCACTATATAAGGAGCTTGAAAAACATAATATTAAAAATCCATTTAAATTTATTAAGCTCTTTAAAACTGCTAGAAATCTTGATAATATTTTGAAAGTGTCTTTTGAAGATGTAAAAAGAATATTAGACACATATAAAGTTTTTGGAGAAAAGGAATATAGAAATACTATAATTCTTTACACTCTATTCTATACAGGAATGAGAAGTCAAGAATTAATAAATGTCCGATACAATAATATTCTTAAAAGAGATAATGATTATTTTATAAAATTAGAAAAAACTAAAAGTGGTAGGGAGCAATATAAACCTCTCCATGAAATTTTAGTAAAGAAACTTCAAGAGTATAAAAATTTCGTTATGACTATGTATTCTATATCAGAGGAAGAAATGGAAGAGAGATTTGTTTTTCCAAGTTCATTTGAAAAAAATACCCAGCTTTCTTACAAGGCACTTTATAATATAATTCAGGAAATGGGAAAATCAGTGGGTATGGATATTAGTCCACACAATATTAGACATGCTATTGCAACAGAACTTTCTACAAATGGAGCAGATATTTTAGAAATTAGAGATTTCTTAGGTCATGCTGATACTCGTGTAACTGAGATTTATATAAATGCAAAAAGTATTCTTGATAAAAAGGTAATTTCAAAATTACCCGACTATTTACAAGAGAATGAAAAATAAAATTTATTTTACATTTAATTACAAATTATAAAAAATAATAAAATATAAAAATAATTATTATTTTAAAAATAAAATTAGATATAATTAATATTATATAGAGT
>JAHHTB010000274.1 GCA_020024855.1 Fusobacterium sp. | reverse complement strand
AAATTGTTTTATATGACTTGGAAATAGGAAAAGGAGATAAAGTTTTGTAGTTTGAAAAAGTAAATATTCTGTGAAAATAGAATATTTATTTTTTTTAATGACAAAATCTGTCATACCAAAAAATATAGAATAATCTTAAATAGAACAGGAGGAAATATGAAAAATCAGAGAATGTTAGATATTTATTTAAGATTATTAAATAATAGAGAAGTAAATCGTAAAAAACTTGCTCAAGAATATAAAGTCAGTGAGAGAAGTATTCATAGGGATATAAGTGATTTAAGAACTTTTTTACTTTCAACTAATGTTCTTTCAGAAATAATATATGATGAGAGAACAAATGGGTATATTCTCCAAAACGAAGATAATCAGAAACTGACAAACAGTGAAATTTTAGCAGTATGTAAAATCCTTTTAGATAGCAGAGCATTTTTAAAAACAGAGATGACAGGAATAATTGATAAACTTATAAAACAGTGTATTCCAAAGGAAAGTTATTTAAAGGTATCAAAGCTCATTGAAAATGAAAAATTTCATTATATGGAACTTCAACATAAAAAAGAGTTTCTTGGAAGTCTTTGGGAAATAGGCGAAGCAATACAAAAACATTTCAAACTAGAAATAGAATATGAAAGAACTGATAAAGTTGTAGTAAGAAGGACTATTCTTCCTGTTGGGATAATGTTTTCAGAATATTACTTCTATGTTCTTGCACATATAGATGGCATAGATAAAGAAAAATATTTTGAGAATAAAGATGATATGTTCCCTACTATTTATAGAGTTGACAGAATACAAAACTTTAAAGTTTTGGAAGAACATTTTCCAATTCCTTACAAAGATAGATTTGAGGAGGGAGAATTTAGAAAAAGAGTACAGTTTATGACAGGTGGAAAATTAAGAAAATTGAAATTTAAATATTTTGGAAATTCATTGGAGGCTGTACTTGATAAAATTCCAACAGCACAAGTGATTACTGAATTAGAAAATGGTTATTTAATATCAGCAGAGGTATTTGGTAATGGTATTGATAAGTGGATATTAAGTCAAGGAAAAGATATTGAGGTAATATAGGTGATTTTATGGAAAAAATAGAATTTTATGACGATGGAAAATATGAAAAATACAATGAAATTAATGGAATAAAAGAAGGAAAAGCAGTGTATTACTGGGGAAAAAATTCTGATTTGACAGAGAAACATGAAGATTATGGAAAAATAAAAGAGGAATTTTTTTATGAAAATGGAGTAAAACAGGGAAAAGCTATTTCTTATTTTGATCAAGTTAAAACTAAAAAAATAAAGGAAGAATTTTTTTATGTAGATAATGTGAGACAAGGAAAAGCATACATTCTTTATCTAGATAGCTTTGAAAAAAGAAATTATTTGAATGGAAAATTAACTGGAAAAATATGGATATATAGGATTAATGGAAAAGTAGAAGTAAGAAACAGTAGCAATATAGAGAATGGTTTTAGGACTTTAAAAGAAATACTAGGAATAGATGAAGATAAAAAAGAAGAAATTAGTGAGCAGGAATATAAAATTTTAAAAATTGAAGCTGAAAAAATATTTAAAGAAACAGTGGAATTATATAAACAACCAAATAAATTAAATTCAGAAAATAATAATATAATTCCTGAACTATTTATTAAAAAATATTATTTGAAAAATCAAAAAGTTAAATTTTAGATTAGAATAGGAGGGAGGAATGGGTTTATTTGATTTATTTAGGAATAATAAAATGAAAATATCTATACCTAAAGTTGTTGAGATTTATTCGCCTATTGATGGTATAGTGATTCCTTTAGATGAAATTCCTGATGCAGTATATGCTGGGAAAAATATAGGACATGGGTGTGGGATAGAGCCAACAGGGGATATAATTTATTGCCCTATAGATGGGGAAATAGAGATAGCTGGAATTAACAATGAAGTATTTATTGAAGCTGAAGGCTTAGAAATGATTTTTCATTTTGGAGTAGCTGATAAATATAGTTTAAATAGTAGTT
>JAHHTB010000273.1 GCA_020024855.1 Fusobacterium sp. | reverse complement strand
AAAGCTAAAAAAATGATAGAGGACGAAGATGAGGATATCTGATTTATTAAATCTTTCAAGAAGTAACCTCAAAAGAAGAAAAGGTAGAACTATTCTTACAGTTCTTGGTGTAATAATAGGTACTTGTTCTATTGTTATGATGGTTTCAATCGGCGTTGCTATTAATAAAAGCAATGAAGATATGATAAAGAATTTTGAAGATTTAACTCGTATAGATATATATAACTATAGGAATGAAAAAGAGCAGGAACCTATTACTGATGCGGTTATTAAGCAATTTAAAGAAATTCCAAATGTTAAAATAGCAACACCAATATATCAATCTGAGTATCTTAACTCTATAAAAATAAAAGGTGGCAAAACAGGCAAATATGAGTGTGATGCCTGGATTGGTGACAATGTAATTGGTATGTATCGTGAAGCGATTGACGAATACGGCTATACACTTGAAGATGGCAGATTTTTAACAGATAATGATAAACCATATACTGTTCTGGCTGGTCAATATGCTGCATATCAATTCCGTGACCCTAAAAAACAATGGCCACATGACTCTGTAAGTCAATTTCCAGATGAAAATGGTGTTGTAAAAGACCCATTTGTGAATCTTTATAAAGATAAAATAGTGCTAACAGCTATAGGGCAAGAAGAAAATTCAAAAATAATAGAAAAACCTATGAAAGTTGTCGGTATTGTAAAAGAAGACTATGCCAGAGGTTATGAGACTTATGGTGGATTCATTATGAATATTGAAGACCTTTTGGAACTTGAAAAAGAATATATTAAAGTTAATAAGATAAAAGTTCAAGGACCAAGAAATAAAGAGAAAACATATAAAAAAGCAGTTGTAAAAGTTAACGATATAAAAGATGTTGAAGATGTTTTGACTACAATAAAAGATATGGGATATGAAGTATCATCTCCAACTCAAATGCTGGAAGAAATGAAGAAAAGCACTAAAACAATACAGCTTATTCTTGCAGGACTTGGCAGTATATCAATGCTTGTTGCTGCTATAAGTATTGCAAATACAATGACAATGGCTATATATGAACGTCGAAAAGAAATTGGTATAATGAAAGTTCTTGGATGTGAAATTAAGAATATAAGAGCTATGTTCCTTTTAGAGTCTGCAGGAATTGGATTTATAGGCGGAATTATAGGTGTTATTATCTGCTATTTAATTTCCTTTGGGTTAAACTATCTTGCTAATTCAGTTATGATGCAAGGTGGAATGATGATGGACGGAGAAATTACTAAAACTTATATTTCTATAATTCCAATATGGCTATCATTTATAGGTGTTGGATTTGCAACTTTGGTTGGTACACTTTCAGGTTATTTCCCTTCAAATAAAGCTGTTAAGATAAGTGCACTTACAGCAATTAAAAATGATTAATATTATTATCAAATAAACCTATTGTTGATTTATTAATATTTCATGTATTTAACTGTAAAACGGTATGACTAGTAAATGTCATGCCGTTTTTTATAAATGCTAATTTAACAAATAAAATTATTTATTTGTTAATATAATTACATTAATTTTTTTCATTCTTTGTGGTAATATAGATATAAGAGAATCAAAAGAGAGAGAAAGCTTATGAAGAAAAAAATATTTTTACTTATTTTAATATCTATAGTTATAGTAGTTGGAGTTATTTTTTCAATTACTTCTTTCTTTAGTAGTGGAAAACAACTTATATTAGAAGATGAAAAAATTATAGCATCTACTCTTAATATAGAGACTGTTTTTTCTTCAAAAGACAGTGAAAATGTTTTTGATGTAAAATTAAGAGAATTATCTGATTATTTTGTAAAAAATAAAATAAATACTGCGATTATTGAATTTGATGGGCTCAAGAAAAAATATATAGACCCACTTTATGATGATGATTTTCAAAAATCAGAATATTTACAAAAAAAGGATATAATAGAAAATATTAAAATAGAGCTGAGAAAAAATAAAATCCAAATAATGTTAAAAGTTGATTGTAGTAATATGACCACTGACAACTAAATAGAATATATTTCTCA
>JAHHTB010000272.1 GCA_020024855.1 Fusobacterium sp. | reverse complement strand
CTTCCTCATCTTTTTCTGAAAAACCAAATTTTATACTTCTATTTTTATCATAGGCATAATAAAAAAACTTTTTCATTTTAACACTCTCTTATAAGTTCATCTAAAGAAGTTCTACCACTTTCAACTAAATTTATTCCGTTTTCCAAAAGGGATTTTATTCCAATTTCTTTTAATTTATTTTCTAGCTCCAAAACATTTATTTCAGAAGTAATTAATTTTTCAATATTATTATCTATATACATAAATTCACCTACAAGAATTCTGTCTTTATAGCCAGTATAATTACAATTTTCACAACCTTTATATGTATAAATCTTATTTTGAAAAATCTTATTTTCAATCCCTAAAATTTTTAGTTTTTCTTTATAATTTCTATCTTCTTCCTTACAATTTTCACATAATTTTCTTACAAGTCTTTGACTTTGTATCCCTTTTATTCCAGCTGAAATCATATATGGTTCTATTCCTAAATTAATCAATCTTTTTATAGCACTAGCTGTATTTTTAGTATGAAGTGTCGTTATTATTAAATGTCCTGTCAAAGAAGCTTTTATTGCAATTTCAGCTGTTTCTTTATCCCTTATTTCCCCAATCATTATCACATCAGCATCTTGTCTTAAAATTGATTTTAATATTTTAGAAAAATCCAACCCTATTTCTGGCTTACATTGAATTTGATTTATTCCTTCTATAATATATTCAACTGGATCTTCTATTGTAATTATATTTTTTTCAAGACTATTTATTTCATTTAAAATACCATACATTGAAGTTGTTTTTCCACTTCCCATAGGACCAGATATGATTAACATTCCTGATTTTCTTTTTATTATATCAAAAAGTTTTGAATAACACTCTTGATCAAAACCTAGATCCCATAAATTTTTTTTAACTGTATCTTTATATAAAATTCTTATAACTATCTTTTCACCAAAATATGTGGGAACTATCGAAATTCTAAAATCTAATTCTTTATCTTTATAATTTCCGTCTACTCTCCCATCTTGAGGCATTCTTTTTTCTGTTATATCCAGATCACACAAAATTTTTATTCTAGAAACAAGTGGAGAAAATATATCTTCTTCATATTCCCCAGCTTGAATCAATACTCCGTCTATTCTATATCTTATTCTAAAATATTTACTAAAAGTTTCTATATGAATATCACTAGCATTTTTTTCTATTCCTTCTACAAAAATTTTATTCATAAAAACTTCTATTTTAGAATTTTCTTGTAAATTTATAGAAAAGTTTGTATTTGAAAACTTTATTTTTTCCTTTTTATTATTGTTTTCTCCACTCATTATTTAATTCCTCCTTAGAGAATAATAACTCATGATATTCTAAAAGTTCATTTTTGGAAATAGCACTTCCTGATATTTTTTTATAAATATTTATCTTTAAAATTTTATTTTCTTGAAAACTATATGTAGCAATACGATATTTTATTTTTTCAGAATAGTCAAAAATATAGGTAGTAAAAGAGTCAGATAGATTCCCATTCATCGTAGTAGTAGTTGATAATTTATCTATTAACTGAAAACTTCCATCAATAGTATAGGGGACAAAGTATGATAATTTTAGAGGAAGATTGACAGTTTCTTCTGTTCTGTCAGTAAGAGTTTTTATTTTTATGTTTTTATTTAAATAATCTAGATCTATTTTATATATTATTCCTGTTGATAAACTTTTTAAAGTATACTCATCAATAACTCCAGAAATTTTTATAACAGCTTTTTCTAAGTCATTTTCTTCTTCAATATTTCTAAATGTTACAAAAGTAATCGTAAAAATAGTTATTAAAATACTAAGAATTATTAATATTTCAATTAAAACAATTCCTTTTTCTTTATTTTTCATTTTTTCTTTCCTTTTGATATGAGTTTAGTACATTTTTTTTAATAAGTCAACCTTAAAAATAAAAAAATCTCTTAATATTTTATTAATTCCTTTAATTTATTAGAAAAAAATTTTTAATAATTTAAAAAATAAAAATTTAAAATATGAGTAACAATTTTAATTTTTACAAAAAATAAAAAAAGTTGGCAAGTTCCTATCCTCCCAGAG
>JAHHTB010000271.1 GCA_020024855.1 Fusobacterium sp. | reverse complement strand
AGATAACATAAGATTAAAATAAAAATTTTAATTTTTATGTTATTTTTTTTAAATAAAAAAAGTTTGATATAAAACTAATTTCGTGATAGAATTCTCTGAGGGGTGATAAAATGAAAAATAAAAATCTGGAAAACAGTCTTTTTAGTTATATTTCCAGAATAAGAATAAAAAGTTGTTGCTTTATAGAAAATGAAGCTAAAAAAAGAGGTATAACTCTAAGTTATTCGTATATGAGAATAATAATAATACTACATTTTAATAAAAAACTTTCAATGAAAGAACTTACAAATCGTCTTGGACGTGATAAGTCAACTGTAACATCTCTTATAAATAAATTGGAAGCAGAAGGGTATATAAAAAAAACTGTATCTGATTTTGATAAAAGAATGATTTACATTGAGCTTAAAGATAAATCACAGGAGATTTTAGATACAATTTTTGAAATTTCAGAAGTATTTCATGAGAAAGTTATAGAGATGATTGGAGAAGAAGATACAGATATTTTATATAGAATAAATAAAAAGTTATTAGATAATTGGAATTTATAAAAAGTTTGAGGGAGAAAAAAGAAAAATATGAGTGAAGTTAAACATAAATTAATGGGAACAGAGAAAATTACAAAGCTATTAATACAATTTTCTTTACCAGCTATAATAGGAATGCTAGTAAATGCTTTGTATAATCTTGTTGATAGAATATATATAGGAAATATAAAAGAAGTTGGACATTTGGCAATAGCTGGTGTGGGATTAACATTTCCAGTTGTAGTTTTTGTATTTGCATTTTCAATAATGATAGGGTTAGGTTCTGCAACAAATTCATCATTAAGCCTTGGAAGAAAGAAAAAGAAAGAGGCTGAAATGTATTTAGGGACAGCAATTTTTTTTGGTTCTTTAGTGTCACTTATTTTAATGGTTGCTATTTTAGGAAAATTAGATTGGTTAGTAGAAAAATTAGGTGGAAGTGAAAATACATCAATCTATGCAAAACAATATTTAGAAATTTTAGCCTTTGGTTTTCCAGCAGCAGTGGTTGGATATATTGCTAATGCGTCTATACGTTCAGATGGAAATCCAAGAATGGCTATGGCAACACTTCTTATTGGTGCAATAACAAATATAGCTTTAGATCCTTTATTCATATTTTATTTTAATATGGGAGTAAAAGGAGCAGCTTGGGCAACAATAATATCTCAATATGCTTCAGGAATATGGGCTATATATTATTTTCTTTCAGATTTTAGTGGAATGAAGTTATATTTAAAAAATATAAAATTAGACATATTAAAAATAAAAAATATTGTGTCTTTAGGAAGTGCTCCATTTGCAATTCAGATAGGGGCTAGTGTGGTAAACTATGTATACAATAGTACATTAAAAAATTATGGTGGAGATTCAGGTATTGGAGCTATGGCAATAGTTCAAGGAATAATAACTTTTATTTTAATGCCAATTTTTGGAATAAATCAAGGATTACAACCAATACTTGGATATAATTATGGTTCAAGATTATATGGAAGAGTAAGAGAGGCTTTATTTAAAGCTATTTTTGCAGCAACAACATTATGTTTTGTAGATTTTTTAGCAATTCAATTTTTATCAAAATATTTAATTCATATTTTTTCAAAGAATGAAGAATTAATTTTAATAGCAGCAAGAGGACTTAGAATACAAACTTTTATGTTACCATTAGGTGGGTTTCAAATAATATCATCTATATATTTTCAAGCTATTGGAAAACCAAAAATGAGTTTTTTTATGAGTCTTACAAGACAGATAATAGTTTTAGTACCAAGTATATTTATAATGTCAAGAATGTTTGGTGTAGCTGGAATATGGTATGCAGCTCCAGTTTCTGATTTTTTATCAGCAGTTCTTACATTTATATTAATAAAAAGAGAGTTATCAATTTTAAAAAATCTTCTTAGAAGAAGACATAAGGAACTTGTAAAAGCTAAAATAGAAGGAAAACTTCTTGAAGAAGAGGAAATAGAATTAAGGGTAAAAGTAGATTAAAAAGTATAGTTAATATTAAAATGCTAAAGAAAATTTTTGGTATCTATAAGAGTAT
>JAHHTB010000270.1 GCA_020024855.1 Fusobacterium sp. | reverse complement strand
TGCCTGTCACGTAGGAGGTCGCGAGTTCGAATCTCGTCACTCCCGCCATTTAAGATTTCAAAGACACAATTTGTGTCTTTTTTTATTTTTTGTCATTAAAGATTATAAAATAAAAATCCATAAAATATGTTATAATTAAATTAATGAAAATTTTAAGGAGGAGATTTTTATGGAAGAAAAATTAACTGGACTGTCAGCTTTATTAAAAAATCAAAAAACTCAAGCATTTTTTGATAGCATGATAGAAAGTGCTGCAAGAACAGTTCCTAAAATAGTAATAAGATTCCTTTGGGTTATTTTTTTATTACTAATAATGAATCATGTTGTGAATGGAATAATAAAAGCTTTAAGAACAGTATTATGTAAAAGTAAAGCTGATCCATTATTAGAATCATTTCTAGTTTCATTAGTAAAAACAATTGTATATATTGGATTTTTCTTTTTAATAATAAGTGGAATAGGAGTACATGCAACTTCACTTGTAGCAATTTTAGGTACTGCAGGTATTGCAGTTGGTTTAGCTTTACAGGGAAGCTTGGCAAATCTTGCTGGAGGAGTATTGATTCTTTTCTTTAAGCCATTTTCAAAGGGAGAAAGTATAGTAACACCAGCAGGTATGGGTATAGTTACAGCAATTCATATTTTATATACAACTCTTACAACACCAGATAACAAAAGAATTATTATTCCAAATGGACAACTTGCAAATGGTGCTGTTACAAATATTTCAAGAGAACCAGAAAGAAGAGTTGATTTAACTATATCAACATCGTATGATACACCAGTTGAAAAAGCTAAAGCAGTATTAGAAAGAATAGCAAAGGAAAATAAAAAGATTCTTCATGATAAAGGATATACAATAAGACTTAATGCACATAGTGCAAGTTCATTAGATTATGTTTTTAGAGTTTGGACAAGAACGGCAGATTATTGGGATGTTTATTTTGATTTGATGGAAACAGTTATAATAGAATTTGCTAAAGAAGGAATAGAAATACCATATCAAAAAATTGATATATATAATAAAAAATAAAGAGCTATTTAATAGCTCTTTATTTTTTTGTAGTTATTAGACTACTTCAAGTTTTATTTTTTTCTTTGAAATAAATGTAATTTTTATTTCACCATTAATTTTTGAATTTTCTTGGAACCAAATTTTAAGAGCTTTGTTTCCAATTATTCTAGCTGCTTTGGAAGTATTTGCAGTTCTATTTATTTTACCAGATATAGTATACTTTTCTTTTCCTTCAAGAATAATTTGTATATCTGTTTTATCTTCTCCAACTAAATGAGAATAAGATGTTTTTAAATTAAAAAATCCTCTGTCATAATAACTTTTTCCAAGAATAAAAATATATGTTTCATATTGTTTTTTTGATTTCTTTTTAATTGTAGTGTTTATATTTTCATCAATAACCTCTGATTCTTTTTTTAATTTTTCAGATTTAAGAACAGCATTTCTGTCCTTGCCTACAATATTTTTCATACGATCTTTAAGGTCATCAGAATTCCAAGATGGATTTATTTCTTTTATGATACTCGCAATTTTTACAGGTGAAAATTTAGTCATAAAACCAAAAAATTTTTTATTTTTTAAAGCATAAATTGAAATTTCACTATTGTTAAGATTTTTTAAAAGTAAATTTTTTATTCCTATTTTTTCAAGATCTATACTTGAAGGATTTATAAAACTACTTAAAAAATTTTCAAAAATTTCAGTTGTTGTAGCCATATATACAACAGTAGAGTTTTGAATAAAAGCAAAGATTGTATCAGTAGAATCTCTAAATTCTGATATTTCAAAAGAAAGGACTTTTTCACTTTTTTTCCAAAAACCAATTTTCTTAAAACCAAGTTCTAATAATTTTTCCATATTATGACCCCCTAAAAGAAATAATAAAATGTTAGTGAAAAATACTATTTACTATTATAGTACATTAATTCTTATAAAAAAGTAAAGAAAAATTTCAAAAAGCAATAAAAATTTTAGTTTTAAACATTTAAAATAAAAGAAAAATGATATTATTATAAAAGAAATTTATAGAAAGTATACTTTGATAAGAGGATTGTAGAAT
>JAHHTB010000269.1 GCA_020024855.1 Fusobacterium sp. | reverse complement strand
AGAATATAAAATTCTTTGGTAGTCCCAATCTTTAGAATCCATATCTCCTAAATATATTCTTTCATGTTCAGGAATAGCTTCATAAGTTTTTCTTAATTTCTCTTTTGTATAGTCACAAGGGTCTACCAAATACTCAAAATATGCTTCCCTACATAATTCAAGAGTTGTTTCTTCTTCACAAACTTTTTTCATCATATCTTCTATTTCTTTAAGTTTTTGATTTTTTTCTACAAAATAATTAATTTTTTCTATCTCTATCTCTGCAAAATCTTTTATAAAAAATTTATCTTTTACTTCTGTTGTAAGAATATTTTTTTCAAACATCTCTTTTATTTCTTCTAAAGAAAAATATTTCTCTTCTAGTAAACCTATTTCAAAAGTTTTATCCTCATAAGCTGTTAAAGTTGTAAGATATAATTGTCCTTCAAAATTATAAAAAATAAAAGTATTATCTCCATCAAACCATTGATAAAAATTTTTCTTATACTCTAGTTTAAATGGATTTGAGGTAACTAGCATTTCTTTTTTATAATCTTCCTTTGAAATTTCTCTAGTTATTTTATTAATACTTTCTATTTTAGGATTTAATTCTTTTAAATTATTAATAATAGTTTTATAATAAGTTTCTTTATTGTATTTCCACTTAGCTGATTTTATAATATAATCTCCTACTTGAAAAATAGAAATATTTTCTCCATTAGGAGCTTCACAACACAGCCAACCTTTTTCAATAACATTTTTTATATTATGAAATTCAACTTTTTCCCAACAACCTATAACTCCATCTTCATAAAGAGCTACTGTCGTAAAAAAATAATTTGCATTATTAATGATACCAGGAAAATATTTTCCCTCAACTCTTTGATAACGATATATTTTTTCCATAATAAAACTCCTTTTTATCTAATGATTTTATCCCATAAAATATATTTGCTTGGAATATCATCACATAACCAAACTTTATTCTCTGATAGATAAAATTTATGTCCTATGCTTTTAAGTCCCTCTATATCTATTGGAAGAATAATCACTTCTCCGTGCCTTTGTCCAACATTTCTAGCAGTTTCAATGTCCATTGATAGATGAACATATTGTCTATTCATTTTTAAAATTCCTTTTTCTTTTATACTTTCTAAATATTTTGTAGCTGTTCCATGATATAAGATTTTTGGTGGTGTTATCTCTTTAAGATTTAGCTCTACTTCTATGGAGTGTCCTTGACTAGCTCTGATTTTAGTTTTATCTTCATTAAAAGAGTATCTTTTCTTATTATTTTCTCTGACTATTCTTTCTAGTATTTCCATATCAATATATCTTTCAGAAAGTTTTACTTTTTCTATTAGTTCATTTACATCAGCCCAACCATTTTTATCTAAAGTTATCCCTATTGTTTCAGGTTTGTGTCTAAGAACAAGACTTAAAAATTTTCCTAGTTTTACATCATCTATTTTTTTCATAACTCCCTCTCTTTGTAGCTTTCAATTTTTCTTTTTGGAAGTTTTACCCCAATATTATTTAAAATCTCCCAGAAGTTTCTATAATCTTTTGAGGATATAATATAGTTTTTATTTTCCATAAAACCCTCCTTATATTAAACCTTTATTTATTAATTTCATAGAGATATCTTTCTAAATTTTTCATATATATTTTTTGCTGTCTTTTTACATAAATTTTTAAAATGGGAATTAACCAAATTTTTTTAGATTTTAAATTCTCTGTAAACCTTATTTTAGTTTTTCCATTTTCAGCTAAAAATTCGCCTTTCCAATATCCTTCCATATTTGAATTATCAATTTTAAATTCTAAATATTTAAATTTTATTTCTTTAATAATTATAAAATTAGTTGAATATCCATCTTTTGTAATTTCTATAAATTCTTTTTCATTGAGTACGTTTACTTTTGAAATATCACTTCTCCAGTGATATTTTTTAAAATCTGTTATAATATCCCAAATTATTTTTATATCAAAGTCAAAATCTTTTTCAATAGTAGAAATCATCTTATTACCTCACTTCAAAAGTAACCATTTTGATTGAAAAATATTATATCTCTTTTTAAAGAAAATACTATCAAAAAATGATAGTATTTTATAATGAATATGTA
>JAHHTB010000268.1 GCA_020024855.1 Fusobacterium sp. | reverse complement strand
GTTATTATTATGAGGGGTATAGTGATTATATTATAGAGGAAATATAGATTAGAAGGAGAGGAATATGGATATACAGCTTTATAACGAAAAAACTTTTGAAGAGATTAAACATATTGATGAAAATGGGACTGAATATTGGCTTGCAAGGGAACTACAAGATATTTTAGAGTATTCTAAATGGGGTAATTTTAAAAGAGTAATTGAAAAAGCTAAGCAATCAATAGAAACCACTGAAATTAATATGTTTGACCATTTTGCTGACGTCGGGAAAATGGTTGAAGTCGGTAGTGATGCAGTAAGAAGAATAGATGATATCATGCTAACAAGATATGCTTGCTATTTGATTGTACAAAATGGAGATCCTAGAAAGAAGATGATAGCATTAGGACAACAATATTTTGCTGTTCAGACAAGAAAACAAGAGTTAGAAGAGAAAGAATTTGGTGAATTGACTGAGGAACAAAGAAGATTAAAACTTAGAAATGATGTAAAAGGATTTAATAAAAAATTGGCAAAGGCGGCTCAAGATAGCGGTGTTAAAAATTATGGCTCTTTTCAAAATAGTGGATATAGAGGACTATATGGTGGAGAAACAGCAGAAGATATTAGAAAAAGAAAGCAACTAGACAAAAAAGAAGAGATTTTAGACCATATGGGTTCAACAGAATTAGCAGCTAATTTTTTTAGAATTACTCAAACAGAGGAGAGACTTAAAAAAGGGGATATAAAAGAGCAGAGAAAAGCGGATGATGTCCACTATAATATAGGAAAGAAAGTAAGAGAAACTATGGAAGAGATAAGTGGGATTTTACCTGAAGAATTACCAACACCTGAAAAGAGTATAAAGCAGATAGAGAGGGAACAGAAAGGACTGAAGAAAAAATAGAGGATAGAAAGGGAAAAAAAGTAGTGTTTATGCATAGAGGAGATACAAAATGAAAAGTAAGCTAGAGGAATTAATAGAGAAACTTTGCCCTAATGGGGTTGAGTGGAAAAAAACAATAGATATTAAACTTGATAGTTTTTGGCTTATGCCTGCAACACCTGTATATGTAGATAAAGGGATTCCATATATAACATCAAAGCATATAAAAAATGGTAAAATAAATTTTGATAATGTTAATTATATTTCAGAAATAGATTATGAAAATATTTCTTTAAATAGAAATATATTAGTTGGAGATATTTTAATTACAATGATTGGAACTATTGGAGAGATTTCTATTGTTAATGAAAATAGAAAATTTTATGGACAAAATTTGTATTTGGTAAGATTGAATAATGAAAAAATTATGAATAAATATTTTTATTACTTTATAACATCAATAAAAAATTCATTAGTAACACGAAAAAATACATCTAATCAAGGTTATATAAAAGCTGGAAATATTGAAAATCTTGAAATCCCACTTCCACCATTAGAAGTTCAAGAGGAGATAGTAAGAATACTAGATAAATTTACAGAGCTGACAACAGAGCTGACAACAGAGCTGACACTAAGAAAACAACAGTATGAATATTATAGAGATGAGTTGTTGACTTTTGGAGATGAAGTTGATTGGAAAAGCTTAGGAGAGATAGGAGAGCTTGTTAGAGGGAATGGACTCCCTAAAACAGATTTTACAGAAGCTGGAGTACCTGCGATACATTATGGACAAATTTATACATATTATGGAACTTCAACAGTTGATACAAAATCTTTTGTTTCAGAAGAAACAGCTAAAAAGTTAAAGAAAGTTAATTATGGAGACGTTGTAATAACAAATACAAGTGAAAATTTAAAAGATGTTGGAAAAGCTCTTTTGTATTTAGGAGAGAAACAAGCTGTTACAGGTGGACATGCAACAATATTTAAACCTTCAAATTTTATTTTAGGAAAATTTTTTGTGTATATTTCACAATCTCAAATTTTTATAAACCAAAAATCTAAGTATGCAAAAGGGACTAAAGTTATTGATGTATCAGCTTTGGATATGTCAAAATTTAAAATTCCCCTTCCACCACTAGAAGAACAACAAAGAATAGTTGATATTCTTGATAGATTTGATACTTTAGTTAATGATATTAAAGAGGGATTACCTGCTGAAATAGAGATGAGACACAAACAATATG
>JAHHTB010000267.1 GCA_020024855.1 Fusobacterium sp. | reverse complement strand
ATTAAATACTTTTTTATATTTCAGATAAATTATTTAATTTGGTACTATCCGGTACCAATCCGGCACAATTTTGTAAAAAGTTACTATTACCATTCTAGTTTCTTAAAAATTTTTAAGACAATTCAAAATTTTTAATATATAAACATAATTTTGTACCATTATTTTTAATTAAATATTTTTTATTTTAAGTTTAAAAAAATTAAAATTTTAATAAATTTTCTTATTAGAAATTTACAAACTTATTTTGTCATGTTATATTATTATCAAATAAAAGTAAGGAGAATGAAAATGGATATTAATGAAATTATACAGGAATTAGATGCTCTTATGTTGGAAGAGGGATATATAGAAGTAAGTGAAAAAAATGATATGATAATGAATCTTATTGAAGAAAATCAAGTTGATGTAAAATTATATAAAAAAGCTTTAGGACATCTTTATAGTAGTTACTCGTATTTTGATGAAGAAGACGAAACTTTTTTCTATAATCCTTTTGATAGTTATGAGAGTTTAGAGGAGTTAAAGAAAGAATTTGGGATATTATAAAAAATTTTATTTAGAGAATTAATAAATAAAATAATTTATAAAAAAAAATTATAAACTCTAAAGAAAAAAATTGAAAAATTGTTAAAAAATGGTATAATAACACATATAGAGTTACTGAAAACAATCAAATAAAATATAATTATAAATTTAGTGCGGATTTTGGATATAAACTGTTAGTATTTCAGCCAATAATTTTTTTATTTTATATAATGGAGGAAAAAAATGGAGAAAGTTTATCAAGGAAAAACAAAGAATGTCTACAAACTAGAAAATGGGAACTTCTTATTAGAGTTCAAAGATGACTGTACTGGAAAAGATGGAGTTTTTGATCCAGGTGAGAATGCTGTTGGATTAACTATCGAGGGTATAGGTAAAGCGAACTTAAAAATGTCTGAGTACTTCTTTGAAATCCTTAACAACCAAGGAGTAAAAACTCACTATATCTCTGCTGATTTAGAAAAAGGAACAATGGAAGTTGTTCCAGCAAAACCTTTTGGAAAAGGTCTTGAAGTAATTTGCCGTTTTAAAGCTGTAGGAAGTTTTTATCGTCGTTATGTACAATATACAGAAGAAGCTGCTGATCTTCCAGCATACGTAGAAACTACTTTCAAAAATGACGCTCTTGGTGATCCATTAGTAACAAAAGACGGACTAGTTGTTTTAGGTGTTATGACATCTGAACAGTATGACTCTATGAAAGAAAGAACTCAAAAAATATCTACAATAGTTAAAGAAGAATTAGCTAAAAAAGGTTTAGACCTTTATGATATTAAATTTGAATTTGGAATTGACAATAATGGAGAAGTTATTTTAATAGATGAGATTGCTTCTGGAAATATGAGAGTTTACAAAGATGGAGTAATAGTAAATCCTATGGATTTAACTGAAATGTTCTTTGCATAATTAACTGTAATAAACTAAAGGAGCTGTTAATCAGCTCTTTTTTTATTAGTTTTATAAGAATAAAATAATATTTATAGAAAATATTAAAAAAATTTTTTTACATATATTTTTAGGAGGTATGTATGAAAAAAGTTTATGTTTTATTAGCTGAAGGTTTTGAAATTTTAGAAGCAATGGCTCCTATTGATGTCATGAGAAGAGCTGGAATAAAAGTTGTAACTCTTTCATTAAATAAAACTCTTGAAGTTAATTCTGCACAAAATGTTATGGTAAAAGCTGATGATTTTTTAGGTGATTATAAAGATGCTGATGGAATATTTCTTCCAGGAGGATATTCAGGGTACGAAAATCTTTTTAAATCAGAAGAAGCAATGGCACTTACAAAATATTATTTAGACAATAACAAGATGGTTGCAGCAATTTGTGGAGCTCCATCTTCAATAGGAAGAAGAAGAATGATAGATGGAAGAAATATAACTCTTCATTTCTCAACTCATGAACTTGTAAAAGATTTTTGTAATATAATAGATGAACCAATAGTTAAAGATGGAAATCTTATTACAGGAAGTGGTTCAGGATATTCTCAAGAATTAGGATTTGAAATTTTAAAATATCTTGCACCAGAAACAATTGAAAAAGTAAAAAAAGGTATGACACTTAGATAATGAAAATAAAGGC
>JAHHTB010000027.1 GCA_020024855.1 Fusobacterium sp. | reverse complement strand
CTTATCTCCTCAGTAAGTACATAATCATACTCAATAGCATAAGCATATCTCATTATTTTTGCATTTTCAAGTCCCTCTATTGCATGAAGCATTCTATACTGAACATCACTTGGAAGTGATGAAGAAAATCCACTTACATACACTTCATTTGTATCATACCCTTCTTTTTCTAAGAAAAGATGGTGCCTTTCTTTGTCAGGATATCTAAATATTTTATCCTCTATTGATGGGCAATAACGAGGACCTACACCTTGTATTGTTCCATTAAATAACGGAGATCTATCTCTACTACTTTTTATTATTTCATGAACATTTTTATTTGTAAATAAAATATGGCAAGGAATTTGTTTTCTTGTTCTTATCTCCTCATCAGAAGTTCTATTTGAGAATTTTAAAATCTCAGTATCCCCAGGTTGCTCCTCTGTTTTTGAATAGTCTATCGTTCTTGCATCTATTCTTGGAGGTGTTCCTGTTTTAAATCTTCCTAATTTTAATCCAAGTTTTTCAAGTGAAGCTGGTAGTTCTTCAGAAGAAAGTTCTCCCATTCTTCCACCACTGAAATGAGTTTCTCCAACATGAATAAGTCCTCTCATAAATGTTCCTGTTGCAATAATAATAGCTTTTGCTCTATACTCTACACCCTCTTTTGTTTTTATTCCAACAGCTTTATTTCCCTCTGTGATAATCTCTGTTACCATTCCTTGAATTACATCAAGATTTTCTGTATTTTCAAGAGTCTTTTTCATTTCAATATGGTATTTTGGTTTGTCAGCCTGTGCTCTTAAAGATCTTACAGCTGGACCTTTTTTAGTATTTAAAACTCTTATTTGTATAAAAGTTTTATCTATATTTCTTCCAATTTCTCCACCAAGGGCATCAATTTCTCTAGCAAGATGAGATTTAGCTGGTCCTCCTATTGATGGATTACATGAAAGATATCCTATTTTATCAAGACTTATTGTAAATATTGCTGTTTTAAGTCCCATTCTTGCAGGGGCAAGAGCTGCTTCACAACCAGCATGTCCTGCTCCAATTACAATTACGTCAAATTCCTGCATTTTTTTAATTCCCCCTAATCTTCCTTAAACTCTTTTTTCACAAGCCCATTTAAAGTGTTTGCAGTTTTAGAGTCTGTTACTACTATTAATATATCATTTTCTTCTATTTTTTCATGTGGATTTGGATTTGGCACAAATTTACCATTATGCTTTTTTATTCCCACAACGTTAGCATTATATTGTTTTCTGATTTCTGATTCTAAAAGTGTTTTATCCCAAAATATTGTAGGTGCTTTAACTTCTACAATAAGAAAATCCTGTGAAAATCTTAGATGTTCTATCATATTTGGTTCCATAGCTATAAGAGCAGTTCTTTTTCCAACATACTCCTCAGGATATATAACCTGATTTGCTCCTATTTTTTCTAAAAGTTTTCTATGTTTTTTAGATGATGCCTTAACTATTAGATTCTGTACACCAAGTTCTTTTAAATTTAAACATATCATTAAGCTTGGCTCAATTGCCCCAACACATACAAATATCGTATCAAAATTTCTAACTCCTATCTTATTAAGCTGTGTATCATCAGCAGCATCCAATATTAGTCCATTCTCAAGAGCATTAGTATTTATTAATTCTTGTACAATATAATCTTGTACATCTATTCCAACTACCTCTTCTCCTGCTTCGTAAAGAGTTTTTGCCACAGTAGAGCCAAAACTTCCAAGTCCTATTACAAGATATTGTTTCATTGTTTCTCCTTATTTAAATAATCATTATTATTTTATTATTATAGTAAAAATTATCCAACAAGTATATTCTCTTTTGGATATTTAATCTTTTCTATTTTATTTGTTCCTCCAAGTGCAAGAGCAAATGTCATAGGTCCAAGTCTTCCAATAAACATTGTGCATATTATTAAAATTCTTGAAATTGTACCAAGTTCAGCAGTAATTCCAAGTGAAAGTCCTGTTGTTGCAAAGGCTGAAATCACTTCAAATATTGCTTGTTCTAAAGTAAAATCTTCAATACTTACTATTATAAGTGTTATTGTTCCAACATATAAAAGAGAAAGGACAAGAACAACTATTGCCCTATTTAATATTTCCCAACCTATTCTTCTATTAAATATAACAACATTTTCTCTTTTTTTAACAACACTTATTACATAAAATATAATTACACCAAAGGTAGTAGTTTTTATTCCTCCTCCTGTTGACCCAGGAGATGCTCCTATAAACATAAGAATACAAAATAAAAATACTGATCCCTCAGTTAAATTACCAAAAGGCACACTGTTAAATCCAGCCGTTCTAGTTGTAACACTTTGAAAAAATGATGCTAATAATTTCTTAAAGAAAGGCATATTTCCAATAGTTTTAGTATTATTATACTCAAGTCCCAAAAATAAAACTGTTCCTATAACTACAAGAATCATTGATACAAGAATTGCTACCTTTGATGTTAAATCAAATCTTGTTATCCTCTTTCTTGTGGCAAGAAGTATAGAATCTATAACTGTAAATCCTATTCCCCCAATTATAATTAGATATGCTATTGTCATTATTACTGTAAAACTTCCTGCATACCCTTCTAGGTTATTACTAAAAAGACTAAAACCTGCATTACAAAAAGCTGAAACACTATGAAACACGCCATAATATATAGCTTTTTTTAATTCCATATCCTGTGCAAATCTCATAGTTAAGAATAATGCACCTGTTCCTTCAATTACAATCACCGTCAAAATAATTTTTCTTAAAAACCACAGTATTCCACCATTGTTTTCAAGATTTCTTTCCTCTTTTAGAAGTTCCCTTTCCTCATAAGTTATTTTCTTCCCTATAAGAAGAAGTATAAATGATGAAAAAGTCATAATACCTAAACCACCTAACTGGATAAAAACTAAAAGTACAGTCTGTCCAATCAGTGAAAGCTCTTTTCCTACATCTATTACACTAAGCCCTGTTACACATACAGCAGATGTTATTGTAAAAAGTGCTGTAAGAAAGCTTATGTTCTCCTCTCCTGCTGATGAAAAAGGCATCATCAGAAGAAATGTTCCTAAAAGAATAGCTCCCATAAATCCAAGTATAAGTTTTCTTGAAAGAGAAAGTTTTTTAAAAAAAACTAACCTCATTATTATCCTCCGTTTTTCTTTCCCTGACTTATATTGTACTTTATTTCAACCGTGCTTTCAAGTTTATTTATTTAAAGAAGAATTAAATAATAAATATTCAGTCTAATATTTAAATAAATTCTTTTATAAGATACATTTTCTTTATAATTTTATAATAAAAAAACTCTGCTATTACAACAGAGTCTTCTTAAAAAATTTATTTTATCTATGATTATCTATGTCCTCTACCATTTTTATCTCCAGTCATTTGAGTTGCTGTGCCATCTTTTAAGATGTAAGCCTGTCCAAATCCTTTTACATATCTTCCATCAATAACATGTAATTTCACTAGATGAAAATCTTCCATCTTTCTTACAATTTTAAATGATTCTCCAATACTTACTTGAAATTTATCCATTATAGCTTCAAATTTTTCATCTCTTGGTAGAAATTCAGCAGTAACATTAAATCTTGCTCTCTTACGTGCAATTGCTGAATATGCTTCTTTCTCTTCTTCTAAGAACATAATTTCAAAAGTTTGCTTATTTTCAGTTAAATTAGAATAATGATCTCCTATCTCACTGATATAAATATAATGCTCTCCATCAATTTTTAAATGTGGTGCATAAGTTATATCTATTTCTCCATTTTTTGATACTGTTCCCAAAATTACAGATTTAAAACTATTTATAAATTGTTCTGTTTCATTTATTATTTCTACTTGGTTAGTATTTGCTTCTTTTATCATATTTTTCTTTTCTCCATTTATTTGTATTTCAAAATTCTTGATATTTTAATTATATTCTACATTAAGGGAAATGTCAAGAATTATGTCTACAAAAATAGTATTTTTTATAAAATATGATTATTTTTAATTTTTAATAAAAAAATCCCCTAACTTTTAATAGTTAAGGGATTTAATTTTTAAACTATTTTCTGATTCCTAGTTTAGCTATTAGAGCTCTGTATCCTTCAATATCTCTTCCTGCTAAGTAGTTAAGTAATCTTTTTCTTTTTCCTACTTTTTTAAGAAGTCCTAATCTTGAGTGGAAATCTTTTTTGTGAACTTTTAAGTGTTCTGTTAAGTGGTTGATCTCCTCAGTTAAGATAGCGATTTGTACTTCTGTAGATCCAGTATCTTTTTCATTTTTACCAAATTCTACGATTAATTCTCTTTTAGTTTTCATTTAGCCTTTCCTCCTAGTTATTATTATTTAGTCCAAGTAACAGGCGGCTACTCCTGTAACCTAGATTAAATTTCCAAATTAGTATAACATCTATTTTTATTTTTGTAAAGTTTTTTATATTATATTTTAATTTTTTTTATTTATCTTCAGTAGTTTCTTCACTTTCATTTGAAGTAATTTCAGTTTTTTCTTCCTTCACTTCTTCTTTTATTTCTTCTACTTTTTCCCCACCAAGATTTTCAGAAACAACTTCCTCTTTTTTATCCTTCTCAACATTTAATGGTGGAAGTTCTTTTCCCTCCATAAGCATTTCAAATTCCTCTTGCATTATTGTCTCTCTTTCACAAAGAGCATGAGCAAGTCTATCAAGTTTATCTCTGTTATCTTTTAGAGCTTGGATTGTTTCAGCATAAGTAGTCTTAACAAGTTTTATAATTTCCTCGTCAACTTCTTTACCTGTTACATCACTATAATATTTGCTTTGGAACATATCTCCTTCATTTGTACCATCAAGAAGAATTGGACCAAATTTCTCATTCATTCCGTATCTTGTAACTATGCTATGGGCAATAGATGTTGCATGTTGAATATCACTACTTGCTCCTGTATTTAATTCACCAGAAACAAGTTCATCTGCTGCTCTACCACCATAAGCCATCTTCATTCTATTTATAAACCATTCTTTTGAATAGAAATATCTATCTTCATTAGGAAGTGACATTGTATATCCACCAGCCATTCCTCTTGGAATGATTGTAACCTTATGAACAGGATCTGTGTCATTTAAATATAAATAGTTTATTACAGCATGTCCAGCTTCATGATAAGCTGTTTTTAATTTTTCAGCTTCTGTTACAACTTTTGATTTCTTTTCAGGTCCCATCTCAACTTTTTCAGATGCTTCCTCAAGGTCAGCCATTGTAATTACATCTCTACCAGCTCTAGCAGCTAAGATTGCAGCCTCATTTAAAATATTTGCAAGGTCAGCTCCCACAAGTCCAACAGTTTTTCTAGCAACAGTTTCAAAGTTTACATCATCAGCAAATTTCTTTCCTCTTGCATGAACTTCAAGTATCTCTCTTCTTCCTTTAATATCAGGTCTATCAACAAATACTTGTCTGTCAAATCTTCCTGGTCTTCTTAATGCTCTATCAAGAACATCAGGTCTATTTGTTGCAGCTATAACAATTATAGTTTCTTCATTTCCAAATCCGTCCATTTCAACAAGAAGTTGATTAAGAGTTTGCTCTCTCTCGTCATTTCCTCCACCTTGTCCAGAACCTCTTTTTCTACCAACAGCATCAATCTCATCTATAAATACAATACATGGTGCATTTTTTCTAGCTCTTGCAAAAAGGTCTCTAACTCTTGATGCTCCAACTCCAACGAACATTTCAACAAACTCAGAACCAGACATACTAAAGAATGGAACTTTAGCCTCTCCAGCCACTGCTTTTGCAAGAAGTGTTTTACCTGTTCCTGGACTTCCTAAAAGAAGAACCCCTTTAGGTATTTTTGCCCCAAGTTTTTTAAACTTTTCTGGCTCTCTTAAGAATTCAACAACTTCTTGAAGTTCGTGTTTAGCTTCATCTATACCAGCAACATCTTTAAATGTTGTATTTGAAATTTCTTCTCCATTTTCTTTAGCTTTAGATTTCCCCATATTAAATATTTGAGGTCCTCCTCCACCACCTTTATTCATTCTATTAAGCATAAAGAACCAAATTCCAATTAAAAGTAGCATTGGGAACCATGATGCTAAAAGGCTTAATATAAATGGAAGTTCTTGAGGTGGAACTGATTTAATAGTTATATCAGAATTTTCAAGAGTTTTTACAAGATTTATATCACTTCCAAGTCTATCTGTGATCATTCTTGTTTTAAATCCTTTTAGATTTTCATCTTTTCCACTAAATCCGTAAACATATCCATCTTTTTCTTCTACACTAGAAATCTCTTTATTTTCTGACATTTTTATAAACTCTGTATAAGAAACTTCTTTTGCTGGAGTTTTTTCAACATCAGCAATCATTGTAGGAAGTGATAAAAGAATTGTAAGAATAAATATTAACATTACAAAACCTTTAAAACTAAATTTTCCTTTTTTCTCTTTAAAAGGTATTTTCATTCCAGAAGATAATCTTGATTTCAATTCTTCTCTTTTTTCTTCAGGTGTTTTTTCCTTTGTTTTCTTTTTTTCTTCCTCTATTTTATCCTTAGAAGATTTATTTTCTTTCTCTTCATTAGATTTTTCACTTTTTTCTTTTTTAACCTCTTCTTCTTTCTCGATTTGGTTTTCTTCACCTTTCTTTTCTTCAGAATGATTTAGATTTGTGTCTTTTTCATTTAATTTTTCATTGTCTTTTTCTAAATTGTTAGGCACTCTATTTCCTCCTTATTTTTAGTACTACATTTTTGCTCTCATCTTTAGAAATAAAATTCTTACTCTTTCTTACCCCTGCTACCCACACTATTTCATCTTTTAATAGTATCACAGGAATTTTGTCCCTTTCTTCTTTAGGAATTTTTGAATTTATCATTATATCTTTAACCTTTTTATAATTTTCCATTCCAATAGGAAGAATTTTATCTCCCTCTTCTCTAGCCCTTATAAAAAGTTCATCTCCCTCTTTAAGACAAGTTACAAATTCATAATTATTATCTCTCTTTTTATCTTCTCTGAAAGCACTTATAATATATTCCCCAAATTCACACTCACTAGGAATAATCATCTTTACTTCTTTGACTACTTTTTTTGTCATTTTGCTATTTACAAGAAATATTTTATCATACTCTTTTATTAGAGTACAGTCTTTCTCTAATTTTATTTTTTTACTACCACCTGAAAAAAGAATTTTTATAATGTTTTCAATCTTTCTTCTTGTGGTATTAATACTATTTTTAGTAAGGTAATAATTTATAACCTTTCCTTTTATATAATCACTTTTCTCTTTATTAAGCTCATCTGCTTTCAAAATATTATCTGAAATATATTTTGAATAATCTGGTTCTAAAAGTTCATTAACCTCTCTTACCTCTTCTAACATATTTTTTATTTTTTCTTTAAATCTAGGATTATATCTTTTTTCTATAAAAGGAATAAGGTCAAGTCTTATACTATTTCTTGTATAATCATTTTCTAAGTTTGTAGAGTCTATCATATAAGGAATATTACTTTCATCAAGATAACTCATTATATCTTTTTTATAAATTTCATTTATAGGTCTTACATACTTATTGTCCCTAGTGTCATTTATTCCTTCAAGTCCCTCAAGAGAAGTCCCCCTTATAAGTCTAAAAAGAAAAGTTTCTATCTGGTCATCAAGGTTATGAGCAAGAGCTATTTTATTACTTTTTGTTTTTTCCATAACCTCATCAAAAAAAGAGTATCTTATCTCTCTACCTGCTTCTTCAAGAGTTATTTTTTCCTCTTTTGCTAACTTTTCCATACTTTTTCTTTTTACAAAAACTTCTAGGTTATATTTTTTTCCAATCTCTCTTACAAAATTTTCATCTCTTTCAGCCTCTTTCCCCCTATAAAGATGATTTATATGCACAGGAAAAATAGAAAGATTAAACTCATCTTTTATATTTAATAAAACTTCTAAAAGAAAGATTGAATCAGGTCCACCAGATACCCCTATAACAACCCTATCATTTTTTTCTATCAAATTTTTATCTTTTATTTTTTTTATTGCTTTTTCTAATATATTCATAACCACTCCTATTTTAGAGTATTATATCATACTTCTTTTTAATAAACCATTGAATTACAACACTGAAAAATGTCTATCCTCTTTTCTATAATCAAAAAGAATATCCACTTCTTCCTCTCTCATCTCAACAAAATTATATTTAAATCTCTCTATTTCAGTGTGCTTATATGCCTCTCTTAAAGTTCTAAAATTCATTTTTTCAAGAGCAGATTTATATTTTTCCTTATCCTTTACACTCTCAATCCATTCAGGATAAAATCCCGGCTTTCCAAGAAGAAGATAATCCATCTTTAAAAATTCTAAGAAAATATCTTCTTTATCATAAGATTTCTCTCTATAAAATTCAACAAGATAGTTAAAAACTGCCGTTTCTCTATTTCCAATATCAAAATACCCTCTCTCTTTAAAATAATCTCCAATAGCCTCAAAGAATTTGAAAGAACTTTCATAGAAATTATCTATAATAAATTTTACAGAATATTTAAATTTATTTGAATTGTAATATAAATCAACTGCTTCTTCAATATCTTTTAGTCTACATATCTCTTTGTATGAAATAAAATCATTTGAGAGAACTTCATAAGGTGGAAAATCCAGATATTTATAATTAAATTTTTCCACATTATTTACCATCTCTGTTCCCTTTAATATTTTAAGGAAACCAAGTTGTATCATCTCACAACCTGTGTCATACACATAGTCAAAAGATTTTCCAAAAGACTCATAATCTTCATATGGAAGTCCTGCAATTAAATCTAAATGAAGATGAATATTTTTATTTATATATTTTACATTGTGAGAAAGTTTATCTAAAATATTATTTCTTTTTATATTTTCCATACTCTTAGGATTTATTGTTTGAACTCCTATTTCAAATTGGAAAAATCTTCTAGGAACTTTTTTTAAAAATTCAAGAACCTCATCATCAAATATATTTGCATTTATCTCAAAATGGAAAGTTATATTCTCCCTATAATTATCAAGAAGAAACTGCCAGATTGAAAGGTATCTTTCTTTTTTTAAATTGAAAGTTCTATCTACAAATTTAACTAACTTTGTCCCTGCTTCTATAAATTTTTTTAAATCTTTTTTTGTTCTCTCAAGAGAAAAATATCTAACTGTTTTATCTATTGAAGACATACAGTATGAACAACTGAAAGGACAACCTCTTGATGACTCATAATATATAATTTTATGAATATCTTTTAATTCTTCATCTGTATAAGGGAATGGAACTATATCAAGATTTTCAATAAGCTCTTCATATCCATTAAACTTTATTTCCCCATCTTCTCTATAATATATCCCCTTAACGTCTTTTATATCTTTTGTAAGATAGTTAAGAATTATTTTTTCCCCCTCACCTATAATAATACCATCTATTTCTTTATTTTCTTTCATTATTTCAATGGGATTATAACTTACCTCAGGTCCACCTAAAATAATTTTACTATCTTTTAGGGCTTTTCTTAACTCCTTTGTTATTTTAAAAACAATCTCTTTATTCCAAATATATGTTGAGAAAAATATTTTTTCTGGTTCTTTTTCTGCAATATCTCTTATAATCTTCATAAGATTATTATTAATATTACTTTCATATATTTCAATTTTCACATCACTATTTGCCTCTGTAAATCCTTTTAAATATCTAACAGCAAGGTTAGTATGAACATATTTACTATTTATTCCCACAAGAATATTTTTACTCATCTATATCACCTATCTTTTTTTATTATTTCTTTGAAATTCAAGATGTTCCTCATATGTTTTGCTAAAATAATGGTATCCATCACCTTTAGCCACAAAGAAAAGATACTTTGTTTCACTTGGGTTATAACTAGCCTCAACAGATTTTACATCTGGATTAGCTATTGGAGTTGGTGGAAGTCCTTTATTTTTATATGTGTTGTAAGGAGAGTCTATCTCTAAATCTTTGTAGTAAATTCTTCTTTTTGAATAATTAAAAAGATAGTTTACTGTTGCATCAGAAGAAAGTGTCATACCTTTTTTTAATCTATTATAAAAAGCTGATGAGATTATAGGTTTTTCATCAGACTTTACTGCCTCTTTTTCTATTATTGATGCCATTATAAGTTTTTTATAAAATTCCTCTTTATCAGGATATTTTTCTGGTGGGAATTTTTTTATAAACTCTTTTAAGATTGTATCTATTATCTCTTTTTCCTCTACTATTTCAGAAAAATTATATGTTTCAGGATAAAAATATCCCTCAAAATTTCCATTTGGTGTGGGATATGGGAAGTCTTTTACATTTTTAAGCTCCTCATAAAATTTATCCTTATCTATTTTTCCATCAACAACAAGCTTATTTACAATTTGAGCTAAAGAATATCCCTCTGGAATTGTAAATCTATATATCTTATCTTTTCCAGACTCAAGAACATCAACTAAGGTAATTATTGAGTACTCACCCTTAAGTTCATAATAACCAGCCTTAATGTCTTTACCTTGATTTTTCATTTTTAAATACAGCTTAAACATAATATCTTTTGAAATAGGTACATCTTTTAAAGATTTTGAAATACTCTGTCCTTTTCTTATCTCAACCACTTGATTATACTCTATTTTTTTTGTAAGACTGAATACAACAAATGCAGAAATAAGAACTACTGCTAAGGCAAGAACTTTTAAAACATTTTTCATTGTCTGTTTTCCTCCGAATATACTAAAAACTGCCCATGAATGACTATAAAGAAGAAGAGAGAAATTAATCTCTCTGGTTCTTAATCATTCTGCTAGGCAGTTTTAATTATTTATCTTCTTTTTTAGTTCTGTTTCTTTTTGGTTTGTCAGAAGATTTTTCTCCTGATTTTTCATTTTTTCTTGATGCTCTTTTTCTTCCGTTATTTTTTTCTTTACTGTCTTTGTTCTCTTTAGTATCTTTGTCGCTATTATCCCCTTTGCTTTTTTCTTTTGCTTTTTCAACAAGAGGCTTTCTTCCTTTTCTTACTTTTTTAAATATATCAAGGATTACTTCAGCTTCAGCAAATGGAACTGACATGAATGAGAAGTTTTCATATACTTCTACACCTTTTATTCTACTACTATCTATGCTTGACTCTTTCACTATAAACTCAACAAGTTTTTTAGGAGTTATTTTATCAACTCTACCAAGAGCTATAAATAATCTTGTTTTTCCAGTATTGTCAACTGTTGCTTCTTCAATCTCATTGTAGTTTGAAGTATCAAGTACATCTTCGTAAGCACTCTTTAATAGAGATGCAACTATATCTTCTGGGCTTCCCTCTTTTAATAAATCTTTAGCCATATCAAGGAATCCGTTTAAATTTCCTTCTTGAAGAATGTTTGTTATATTTTCTATTATTCTATGCTTTCTTGAAAGGATAACATCTTTTATTTCAGGTAGCTTTTCCTTTCTGATATCTGTTTTTGTTATTCTTTTTATTTGAAGAAGTTTTTTGTACTCAGATGGAGTCATAAATGTTATTGCTGTTCCCTCTTTTCCAGCTCTTCCTGTTCTTCCAATTCTGTGAACATAGCTTTCTGCTTCTTGAGGAATTGCATAGTTTACAACATGAGTAAGGTCATTTACATCTATTCCTCTTGCTGCTACGTCTGTTGCAACTAGGATACTTAATTTTTTAGCTTTAAATCTATTTAAAGTTACTTCTCTATGCTTTTGAGTTATATCTCCATGAAGTTCTCCAGCATCATACCCTCTGTCATTTAATTTTCCTGTAAGTTCATTTACATCATTTTTAGTTCTACAGAAAACTATTCCATAAAACTCAGGCTCTAAGTCTATTATTCTACAAAGAGCTTCAAACTTATCTTTTTGTTTTACCTCAAAATAAATTTGGTCTGTAAGGTTTGTAGTAAGTTCTTTAGCCTCTACTTTTAAGATTTCATAATCTTTTCTCATATGATTTTCTGCTATTTTTAAAATTTCTTTTGGCATTGTAGCTGAGAAGAAAAGCATTCTCTTATCTTTGTTTGTACTTTCTAATATTTTTTCAATATCTTCAACAAACCCCATGTTAAGCATTTCATCTGCTTCGTCTAGAATAAAATACTCTAGTTTATCTAATTTTAAAACTTTTCTATCTATTAAATCTTGTACTCTTCCTGGAGTTCCAACAACTATATCAACACCTTTTTTAAGTTGTCTTATTTGAAGTTCAATAGATTGTCCTCCATAAACAGGAACTATTTTAAGTTTTCTACCATTTGCAAAAGAGTTTATCTCCTCAGCAACTTGGATAGCAAGTTCTCTTGTAGGTGCAAGAACTATAGCTCTTACATTTCCATTACTTTTATCTATCATTTCTAATATTGGTAAACCAAACGCAGCAGTTTTTCCTGTACCTGTTTGGGCTTGTCCTACTACATCTTTTTCACCTTTTAATAATACAGGTATTGTTAAAGCCTGTATTGGACTTGGTTCTTCAAACCCTTTTTTTGCAAGAGCTTTTATTGTTTTTTCACTTAAACCAAGTGCGGCAAATCCTTCTAATTTATTAACCATTCGTCACTTCCTTATTTTAAAATTTTATTTTTCATTATATTTTAATAATAACACAATTATTTTTCCACTATTCTGCTATAACCTAATAATTATATCATAGATTAAAAAAAATGTACATTCTTTTTCTGAACATTTATTTTTTTAAAATCTCAAAATAAAATTTTTATGTTTAAAAATGAAAAAATGCTAAAAAGTAGTTAGCTTCTTAGCATTTTTATTTTATAAAATTTAAATTAAAAACTTTCTATTGATTAATTTTATTGAGCTTCATAACTAATTTCCATATTAACTTTTCCAGACTTCTCACGTAAATATCCAAATAGTAAAGCTATTAAACAAACTAATATATTTACTATTATTTTTGAACCTGTCATTGTACGTAAACTCATATAAGCAGCAAATAAACTTGACATTGTTCCTAAACAAGCCCAGAACTTAAGCTTTGAATCATTAACATGCCAACTTGATACTTTCCATTCTTGTGGAACAACTTTTGGTAAACGATAAACAAATGCTGCTAAGAATATATCTACTATACTTGATGAGAATACAGCTGTTCCAGAAATAGTATTCATATCAAAATCAAAAATTAATGGAAGTAATCCTACTATATAGAAGAATAAAATTAAATTATGTGGTGTTTTAAATTTTGAGTTTACTGCTCCTAATTTTTTAGGTAACCAACCATCAATACAACCCTGTAATAAAGGTTTTGTACACCAACCCATTTGAGAGTTTAAAGTTGTTAATAGTGCAAACATTGCTCCACCAATTAAGAAGAACACATATAAAGGTCCAGGTAAAATTTCTGCTGCTACAATTGAAAGAGGTTTACCTACTACAGCTTCTATTGGTAAAATTCCTGTTGCAACAATAGCCATGAATAAGTAAAATACTGCAACACCTATTGTTGAACAAATAATAACAAATGGTAAATCTTTTGTAGGATCTTTTGCTTCTGCTGAGAAATTAATTGTATTTTGAGCACCACCACAAGCAAATGTTAAGATTGCTGCTGCACTACAAAATCCTAAAGGACCATTACTAAACATTCCAATTGGTTTAAAATATTCTATATAATTAACCTTGAATATTCCAAAAGCCGTAAATATTGTAAGTGCTGCTATAAGACATAAAACTAAAAGTTGTTGTACCTTTGCTGCATTTTTTACTCCAAGAATATTTACTATTGTTACAAGTGTTAAAATTATTATTGCTACTATACGAACATTTATTCCTTCAACTGCTTGTCCAAAATATTCCCCAATTGCTAAAGCATACATTGAAAGAGAAATATTAATTAATACATGAATAATAAGGTAAGCTCCAGCTAATATCTTTGTTGAAAGTAAAGCTATATATGTATAGTTTCCTCCACGCATTCTAACTGTTCCCAATACAAATAATCTAGGTGCTAAAGTAAGTAATATTAAAACTGCAGCTATTAAGAAAGCAAAACTAGCTGAACGTCCTGTTAATCCTATTGCATGTGGTAAAAGAGAAAATATTCCAGCTCCTACTATTTGTCCTATTGCTATTGCAAAAAAATCTTTTTTTCCAAGAACTCTGTCTAGGTCTTTTGTACTATTAATTGTTCCACTCATTTAAAATTAATCCTCCCTATATTGATATTTTATTGATTATTTAGTGCAAAAATAATTCCATTTATTGCTTTTTCTACAAATTCTGGCTTAGTTGCTAAATTAAGTCTTATAAATCCTCTTCCACCATCTCCAAACCATTCTCCATAGTCAACTGCTAAACGAGCTTTTGTTTCAATAAATTCTTTCATTTCAGCTTCTCCAACTTTTCCTAAATGTTCACTTAAATCAAGCCATGCAAGATAAGTTCCTTCTAATGGAGTAACTTTTACTTTTGGTAATTCTTTTTCTAATTTTTCTACAACATATTTATAGTTATCTTTTATGATATCAAGAACTGTTTCAAGCCACTCTTCTCCATTGTTATAAGCTGCTTCTATTGCACAATATCCTAACATATTTCCTGTATCATCATTTATGCTTTCAACAAAGCTATCAAATTTTTTACGGATTTCTTCATTTTCAATAATAACAAAAGAGTTTTTCATTCCAGCAAGATTAAATGTTTTTGATGCTGAAGTTAAAGTTATTATTGATTCACTAAATTTTCCATTGGCAACTGATGCTGATGGAACATGTGCATTTTCTCCAATAATTATATCGTGATGAATTTCATCACTGATTATTTTTACATTATGTTTTTCACAAATTTCAAATAATCTTGTTAATTCTTCCTCTTTCCATACTCTTCCTACTGGATTGTGTGGGCTACATAAAATATATAATTTAACATTGTTTTCTACTATTTTTTTCTCAAAATCTTCAAAATCTATTGTATACACTCCATTTGTATTTACTAATTCATTAGAAATTAATTTTCTTCCAAGATTTTTTATAGCATTATGAAATGGATAATATACTGGCATATTTATTATAACTGCATCATCTTTTTCAGTTAAAATACTAATTCCCCAAAATATTCCAGAAACAACACCAGGAGCAAAACGAATCCAATCTTTTTTAACTTCCCAGTTATGTCTTCTTTTTTCCCAGTCAATAAATGATTGATAAAAACTATCTTTTGGAAAAGTGTATCCAAAAACTCCAAATTCTACCATCTTATGTAGTGCTTCTACAACTTCTTTTGGTGATTTAAAATCCATATCTGCAACCCACATAGAAATTAAATCTGCACTTCCATATTTTTCTTCTAATATATCCCATTTATAACAACTAGTTCCATGACGATCTGGGCAATAATCTTTTAAAAATTCTTCTTTATTCATCTTTTTTCCTCCTAAAATTTTTAATAGTTAAGTAACTTAACTATTAAGATAATTAAGTATATTACATTTAATTTCTTTTGTAAAGATATTTTTTGTTTTATTTTTATTTTTTCTTTCTGTTTTTGGATCATTTTGATACTAAGAGTACATTTATTCTAGCTTTTAATATGTTCTTGTTTAATAAAATTATTTGTGATAAAATTTATTAGAACACAAATTAAGGAGTTTTTTATGAAAAAAATGCTTTCAAAAGAAACAGAAGAAATTCTAAACAAAGAGGT
>JAHHTB010000266.1 GCA_020024855.1 Fusobacterium sp. | reverse complement strand
TACAATTTTTTTTCCAAGAAATTTCAAATCAAGAGTTATATCCTCAATAGGAACTTCTAAATCATTATAACTTATCTTTCCATTTGTTAATTTTCCTTCTCCAAAAAATCCATCATCATTTATTCTTAAATCTAAGTTCATAACTCCAGTTACATTATTTAACTCACCTTTACTGTCATAACCATATTGAACTAAAGTATCACAAGCATTTATATTTGAAAGTTCTATCTTCATATCATAAGACTTTTCTAAATTGCTAAAAGTAAAACTATATTTTTCATCTTCTTTTTCACCTAAAAATTTCAAATCAACCTTGTAGCCATCATAAAAAGCTACATATCCATTTACATTTTCAACCTCTCTTGAAATCTCTGCACTATATGACTTATCTATAAATTTTAAATCAGCATCATAGACATTTATATTTTTTAATATCGGACTACTCTTATTTTCTTTCTTCTTTTCTTTTTTGTCTTCTTCATTACTTTTTCCTGTAAAAACTGTAACAAAATTTATTTCACTATTCTTTCTAACAAGAACAGCCTTAGGATTATAGATATTTATATTTTCAATTTTCCAGTCTTTATATTCAATCATTATTTTAGGTGTATCTGCAATAAGAAGTTTTTTATCAAAAAGTTTAGAGTTTAAAATTTCAATTTTTCCCTCTTTTAATCCACTCCCTTTTTCAAATTTAATTCTTTCAATTTTCATTGTACCATTAGTAAATATACCTATTCCCAGTGATACAAGTATATTTAATTGAAATATTGCAAGGTACATTAAATAGACAATAAAAAAAAGAGGAAGGGAAATAAGTAATATTTTTTTCTTTTTCTTAAAAATATTAATTTTCATATTCCCTCCTCAATTCATTTTATAATGGTTTTTTTAACGGAATTCCAACTCTTCTTGGATATTTTTTATCTGTTTTTTCTTTTTTCAAAATTTCAACTATAATTCTCTTATCCTTTGAATATGGAAGTTCCTCTTCATATATTTTAGTAATTTCTGATTTTAGTATTTTAAGGGCTGACTTACTTTCGTTCTCCTCATTTGTCCCTTCCATTTTTTGAGGAAGAAATTTTCCTTCAACTTTTAAAAATGGAATTACATATTCAAGAATGGTATTAAGTTTAGAAACTCCTCTACAAAAACCTAAATCATATGATTCACGATTTTCATCATTAATATATTCTTCTGCTCTTACATTTATTGGATCAACATTAGTTAGATTTAATTTTTCCTTAATTTGTTTTAAAAAATTTATTTTTTTTCCAACAGAATCTATTAATGTAAAATGAATATTAGGATTACAAATAGCAAGAACCATTCCTGGAAATCCTGCTCCTGTTCCTATATCAAGAGCTTTTCCACTCTCACATTTTATATGTTTCATAAGAAGAATAGAATCAAGAAAATGTTTTTCAATAATTCCTTCTTCATCTCTTATTGCAGTAAGGTTCGTATGTGAGTTATATTCCATAAGAAATTTTAGATATTCCATAAGTTTATCTATTTTCTCATCATCTATAACTACACCTATTCTTTTTATTCCCTCTTTTAAATATTCTCTCATTAATTATGCCCTCTCATTTTTAAATAGATAAGAAGTACTTGAATATCTGCTGGAGATACTCCTGAAATTCTTGAAGCTTGTCCAATGTTCATAGGTCTTATAAGTTTTAACTTATCCTTTGCCTCTTTTGGAATATTTTCTAAGCTATCGTAGTCAATATCAGCAGGAATTTTTTTCTCCTCAAGTCCCTTATGTCTTTCTATCATTCTAAGTGATCTTTCAATATATCCTGAATATTTTACCTGTACTTCTACTTGATACTCAATATCTGAAATAAAGTTTCCAAGCTCAAATCCCTCTATAAGTTCAGACACATATTTTACATCTTCATAAGTTACATTTGGTCTTCTTAAAAATTCAAATAGAGTGATACCATTTTTAATTGGTTCTTCTCCATATCTTTCAAGAACTTCATTTACTCTTTTATTACTACTTCCTATATGTTGCTTTTCTAATTTTTCAATAATTTCTTTTACAACTTTCTCTTTATATAGCACTTTATCATATTCTTCTTTTGGAAGAAGTCCTATATCATAACCTATTTTTGAAAGTCTTAAATCTGCATTATCTTCTCTTAAGATAAGTCT
>JAHHTB010000265.1 GCA_020024855.1 Fusobacterium sp. | reverse complement strand
GGAATAGGTGATGTCATTGTTAGAACAAGGTTAATGGAATTAATTGAGAAAAAATATGGAAAAGACAATATTTATGTTTTAATGAAAAGTGAATATACATCTCTTGGAGATATTTTTGGTTATAAGACAATAGGGTATTCAAGAGAAGAGAGAAAAAAATTTTTTTCAAGGCTTAAAAAATGTATCAACTAAATACAATGGGTTTTTCAACTTATATTAATGTTGAATTTGCCAATGATATAACAGTTGGAAATCTATTTATTCCTGAAAGAATAGGAAGAAAAGATTTAAATTGGCAAGTTGAAAGGAACAATAAATATTATACAAAGAGTTATGTTCTTAAAAATGAGTATGTTATAAATCAAATAAAAATTATGGCAGATGAAATTTTAGAAGAAAATTTTTCTTGTGAAGATTTAATTCCAGATTTAAGATATCTTTTTCCAGTGAAAGAGGAGAGTATAGTCATATCTGTTGGTTCTACAGGAAGAGATAAAGTATGTAGTCCAAATTTATTATCAAAGTTTATTTTAGAGATTAGAGAAATATACAAAGATGAAAAAATAAAACTTGTGGGAAATGGAAAATTACAACAGGAGTATGCGAAAAAAATTATTGAGATTTTAAATGATAAAAATATGGAGAACTTAGTGGATAAAACTTCTATAAAAGAAGTTTTTGAAGAAGTGGCAAAAAGTAAACTTTTTCTAGGGTTTGACTCGGGCCTTTACAATGCTTGTTTTGCTTTAAGAAAAAAGGGAATAGGACTTTTTAAAAACAAACAAGGAAGTTTTATTCATAGTGCTCCATGGATAAAAATAGTTTATCCAAAAGAGATAAAGGAAGAAATAGAGGATAAAGAGTACCCAGGACTAGAAATAAATAGTATTACAGTTGAGGAGTTCAAAAAAGCATTAAAGGGGATAAAAGATGAAAAATATAGTTATTAGAAGTGGAAGTCTCCGAATGGGTGGACTTGAGAGAGTTCTTATTGAAGTACTTCAAAATTTAAATTTAGAAAAATATAGAGTTTCTTTAATAATAGAAGATGATTCTGGAGATGAAAATATATTTTTAGAAGATATTCCTAAAAATATAGATGTGTATTTTTTAAAATCTAAAGAGATGATAGAAAAAACCCATTATCATAGAATGAAGAAAAAAAATATTTTTAATAAAATAATGTACAATTATTTAATGTACAAAGAGCATAAGTTTGTGGTGAAAAAAACACTTGAAGTAATGAAAAAAATAGAGGAAAAATGTGGAAAAGTTGCAACTTTTGTAGATTATGACTGGGGAGCAAGAAGGTATATTGAAAAAATAAAAGTGAATAAAAAAATAATTTGGCTTCATAATTCAATGCCAAAAATGTTAAAAAAAGAGTCTAAAATAAAGAGATTTGGAAAAAATTTAGAAAAATATGATGTAGTTGTTGCAATTTGTGATGAAATGAAAGAGGAACTACAAAAAACATATAAAAATATAAGTAATAAAATAGTAAGAATATATAATCCATTTAATTTTAAAAGAATTTTGAACTTAAGTGAAAATAAAGAGGAATTAACAGAAAAAGAATTGGAATTAATAAAAGATAAATATATTGTAGCTGTGTCAAGACTTGATACAAAACAAAAAGATTATAATACTTTAATAAAAGGATTTAAAATGGCAAAGGAAGAAGGAATAGAAGAAAAACTTTATATTGTTGGAGATGGACCAGATAGAAAAAAAATAGAAAAATTAATAGAACAAAATGGATTAGAAAGTGAAATATTACTTATTGGAAGAAAGAAAAATCCATATGTCTGGATGAAAAATAGTGAATTTTATGTACATAGTTCAAATTATGAGGGACTTCCAACTGTTTTAATAGAAGCTATGATATGTGGAAAAATAGTTATATCTTCCAATTGTCCAACTGGACCTTTTGAAATTTTAAAGGGGGGAGAATGTGGAATATTATTTGAAATAGGAAAAGAAAAAGAGCTGTCAAAAGCTTTAATAAAACTTTTAAAAAATAAAACTCTTATAAATAACTACTCTAAAAAAGTTCAAGAAAGGATATTAGAATTTAAAAGTGAAGAAGTAATAAAAGAATATGAAAAAATTATAGGATAGGTAAAAGATGATAAAAACAAAGAAAGATAAAGGGTATAGTTTCTCTTT
>JAHHTB010000264.1 GCA_020024855.1 Fusobacterium sp. | reverse complement strand
AGTTTTTAGTGCATATAATAAACTCATTATGGAGTGTTTATTCTTCAATACAGCTATTACAAATATGTACTCATCTCCCATTCCATATTCAGCATATCCAACATCTCCATCAATATTTTCAGTTTTAAATCCTAACTTTTTAGCAATTTCCAATGTTTTTTCTAATACCACCTCTAGTTCTTTTTCAAAAGGATTTTTCTCACTCTCTATAATATCATTTATCAAGTCTCTTTTTAGTTCTTTTATTTTATCATCCATGATATTCATAAAATTCCTCAATTCTTATTTATTCTATAGGTGCTTTTATTCTTAAAGAGTATGCATCTAACCATTCTTTTGATGCTACTTTGTGAATACTTTTCCCGTTGATACGACTACTTAGATATACTGTAGGTTTATGGTTTTGAGTTGCAATAGAAAAACTAAAGATATCTATATTCGTTGCAACTCCCCATTCACCTTTATTATTCATAGCAACTACTGATAAGTCTCCAGCTTTGCCTCGTCTATTTAAAAGCTTTGTGTCCAGTTCACAAATAGCTTTATCACAAGCTTCTTGTGGACTTAATCCACTTTTCATAAGCCTAACTATTTCATATGATATACAGCCTTTCATAAGGTCTTCTCCTAATCCTGTAGCAGTGGCTCCTCCGATTTCACTATCTACGTAAAACCCAGACCCAGATAATGGAGAATCTCCTACTCTTCCATTTTTTTTCATAAATAATCCACTAGTTGATGTACCTGCACACATTTTACCATTACAATCTAATGATACCATTCCAACTGTATCATGACCTGTATATGGACTTAATCCTTTTTCTAGTATTTCTCTTTTTCTTTTGCTGTAATGTTTTTTAGCTCTTTCACTTAACATATCTTTTCTTTCAAATCCATTTTTGTGAGCATATTCTTCTGCTCCTACTCCTATTAAAAAGCAGTTAACTTTTTCACTGCTTAGCTTTCTAGCTATTGATATAGGATTTGAAAAATTTTTTATTCCAGCAATAGCTCCAATAGATAATGTATTTCCATCCATATATGCTGCATCTAACTCTACTTCACAATTTTCATTTGGAAGACCACCATATCCTACTGACTTATAAAATGGGTAGTCTTCTACTATTTTTATAGCATGTTCAATTGCATCTCCTGCATCCACTCCTTTGCTTAACTGTTGTGCACTTTCATCAATTCCCTCAATTGCCATTCTCCAAGTAGCTATTATCCCCCACATTATTAATCCCTCCATATTTTTAATAAAAGCCTTGGTTTCCCAAGGCTTTTACTTTTAGACTAAAACTTCTAATTTTAATATATTTACTTTATTTTTAACCCACTTATATTCCCTTGAATTTATGCTATAATTATTTAGCTTGGCGAGCTTTTATCATTTTTATAGCTGTCTTTAAAACTTTTTCTCCATTCATAGCTCCATAATCAAGACTATTTATAACATCTACTGGAGTTTTTGCATCAAATTTTTCTTGAACTTCTTTTAGCATAAATTTAACTTGAGGCCCAAGTAGTATGCAGTCTGGATTTTTTTGTTCCACTATTTTGTCTATATCAGCATACGGAAATGCCTCTACTTCTATTGGTAAATTATGTTGATTTGCAACATTTTGCATTTTACTTGCTAATAAACTTGTTGACATTCCTGCACTACAAAATAAGTATATTTTTTTATTCATTTTAATTTCCTCCTAAAAGTCTAGTATATTTTTATTTTAATATTGTAATTACTTATTTAATTTAAGCTCTTTTCTTAAGTCTATAATTTCTTTCACTAAATTTCTCTCACTTAGACATGTCATCAAATGATCTTGTGAGTGAATTAAAAGCATGCTTATTTCGACATTCTTCCCCTCAGTATCTTTATTTATTAAGCTAGTTTGAATTTTTTGAGCTTCTAAAATTTCTTCATTTGCACTTTCCATATATTCGTCACACTTTTTAAAGTCGCCTTTTTTAGCACAATGTAAAGCTTCATATATATGAGATTTAGCATTTCCTGCATGAATTATAACCTTTAGTATTTTATCTTGATAATTCATATTTTCACCACCTTACTAAGGTCTTTTGTTGTTGTTAACGTTTTCTTTAAGTATATTTTACAATAGACTTTTAAAAAAGGAAATAGTAAATTGTATTTTTTTAAAAAAATTTTACAATTAATTTTTATTTT
>JAHHTB010000263.1 GCA_020024855.1 Fusobacterium sp. | reverse complement strand
TGCATAAAACAACTTACTTTATCTGGAAAATAATTTTTTTAACTAGCACAACAGATTAATTAAATACTATTAAACACAAGAGTAAATACAAAATTTAAATTAAATAAATTTTTATTTTATAAAATTAATGAAAGTGTAACATATGTTACAGATAAAAAGAAAAATAAAGAATATAATGTGTATATAAAATAAACATTTAAAAATTGGAGGAATAATTATGGAAAATAAAATGTTTTGTTTTCAGTGTCAAGAAACAGCAGGCTGTACAGGATGTACAAAATTTGGAGTTTGTGGAAAATCGCCAGATTTAGCTAGAATGCAGGACTTATTAATATACGTAACTAAAGGATTATCAGAAGTTACAACAAGACTTAGAGAAGAAGGAAAAGAAGTAAGTGGTGAAATAGATCACTTAATAACTATAAATTTATTTACTACTATAACAAATGCAAATTTTGATGATGAAATATTCTATATAAGAGTAAAAGAAACTTTAGAAACAAAAGAAGCATTATTATCTAAATTAAATAATAAAGAAAATTTATCAGAAGCTGCATTATGGACTGCAAACTCAAATGAAGAAATGGATGAAAAGTCAACTAAGGTTGGAGTTTTATCAACTAAAGATGAAGATATAAGAAGCTTAAGAGAATTAATAATATATGGATTAAAAGGCTTATCAGCATACATGAAGCATGCTAATGCATTAGGATATGATGATGACAAAATAAATGCTTTTATGCAAGCAACTTTAGCTAAGACTTTAGATGATAGCTTAAGTATAGATGAATTAATAGGATTAACTTTAGAAACTGGTAAAGTTGGAGTAGACGGAATGGCTTTACTTGATAGTGCAAACACAGGGACTTATGGACACCCAGAAATAACTAAGGTTAATATAGGAGTTAGAAATAACCCAGGAATACTTATATCAGGACATGATTTAAAAGACTTAGAACTATTATTAAAGCAAACAGAGGGAACTGGAGTAGATGTATATACTCACTCAGAAATGCTTCCAGCACACTACTATCCAGCATTTAAAAAATATTCTCACTTTGCAGGAAACTATGGAAATGCTTGGTGGAAACAAAAAGAAGAGTTTGAAAGTTTTAACGGACCAATATTAATGACGACAAACTGTATAGTACCACCAAAAGATACTTACAAAGATAGAATATACACTACAGGAGCTGCTGGATTTGCAGGAGTTAAACATATAAAAGGTAAGAGTGAAGACGATAAAGATTTCTCAGAAATAATAGAACAAGCTAAAAACTGTCAACCTCCTACAGAAATAGAAAGAGGAGAAATAGTTGGAGGATTTGCACATAATCAAGTATTTGCATTAGCAGATGCAGTAGTAGATGCAGTGAAAAGCGGAGCTATAAAGAAATTCTTTGTTATGGCAGGATGTGATGGAAGAGCTAAATCAAGAAACTACTATACAGAATTTGCAGAGGCACTACCAAAAGATACAGTGATTTTAACTGCAGGATGTGCAAAATATAAGTACAATAAGCTAAACTTAGGAGATATAAATGGAATACCTAGAGTATTAGATGCAGGACAATGTAATGATTCATACTCATTAGCACTTATTGCATTAAAACTTAAAGAAGTATTTGAATTACAAGATATAAACGAATTACCAATAGCATTTAATATAGCATGGTATGAACAAAAAGCAGTAATAGTATTACTATCACTATTATACTTAGGGGTAAAAAATATACACTTAGGGCCAACATTACCAGCGTTTTTATCGCCAAATGTAGCTAAAGTATTAGTTGAAAACTTTGGTATAGGCGGAATAACAAACGTTGAAGATGACTTAAAAATGTTTTTAGGATAATTTTATAGAAAAAGGATGGCTCTACAATAAGTAAAGCCATCCTTTTTTTAAAATATAATAAGTTATAAGGTTAAAATATTAATTATAGAGCTATATTTTAAAAAATTTGTGAAATACTAACAATGTTGTTGAAATTTCACAAGGAGGAATTTTTATGGAAAATAATATGGCTATGGAATACCCCATGTTTTGTTATCAATGTGAGCAGACTGCTGGTGGTAAGGGCTGTACTAAGGTAGGAGTTTGTAGCAAAACACCAGAAATTGCAGCTCTTCAAGATTTATTAATATATCAAATTAAAGGAATAAGTTGTTATGCAAAAGAGTTAATAGATAAAGGAGAGAAGATAGACAAAGAAA